>CBDUTM010000038.1:0-9268 GCA_965369985.1 uncultured bacterium
AGCGGCGATATTTGCTCCACTTAGAGAAAGTTTTTTTGCGACCGCCTGTCCGACCCTTTTCGTCCCAGTGATCAAGACAGTTTTTCCATTAATATCCAAAGATATACTCCATAAATTACGTTCTGAGTTTGTAGCCGATTTTAAACAGATACAGATTAACCGAGCCAAGAAATAAAGTTGAAAACAGCGTTATAATTACGGCGGTTCCGAGATTGATGTCGCCAACCCCTATCATCCCATACCTTAAACCGTTTACCATATAAACTATCGGATTGAACATTGAAACTTTAGCCCAAAACGGCGGTAGCATACTTGTTGAATAAAAAACACCCCCCAGATAAACAAGCGGCGTTATCAGATAAGTCTGAAAAATTCCAAGATGCTCGAATTTTTCAGCCCATAACCCTGTCAATATGCCGAGCTGAGCGAAAACTATACTCACAAAAACTATGAAGAATGTTACAATAAAATAGTTATTGATTTGAATATCCATCAGCAATAATCCGGCTGCTAAAGTGATTATTCCGACTATCAAACCGCGCACCATGCCGCCGAGTACTATAGCCGTTACCATTTCGAAATATGAAAGGGGGGAAGTTAGAATATCAGCTATATTACCCTGAAACTTGGACATAAAAAGAGATGAAGATGTATTCATATAGGCAGAATTTATTACGCCCATCATCATCAATCCCGGAAAGATATATTGCATATAAGTCACGCCTTCAATATTGCTGATCCTTGAGCCGATAGAATATCCGAAAATTGCGATATACAAAAGCGCAGACATAAAGGGAGGTACTAAAGTCTGATTCGGGAGGCTTAGAAATCGGATGATCTCTCTTTTCAGGAGAGTCCAAAAACCGATCAGTTTATTTTCGTCGAGCTCCCCGTGAGTCTGAGAAAGATGTCCTCCAATTTCCCGGACACTGTCTTCAGATCTTCCACTTCGATATTCGAGTTCACCAGAGCCTTCAACAGCCCCGACATCGATTGCTTTTTCTTGTTGAGACAAAGCGTCAACTTCCCCTCTTTTGACTTTTTGCATTCATACTCCTTTAACTCATCAGGTATAACATCAACTGGTGATGAGGGTGTAATTTCTATCAACTGAAGATCAATCTCTTTCATCAGTTCGTTCTTATCAACATCCCGGATTATTTTTCCTTCGTGAATAATTGCGATCTTATCACACATCGCCTCAGCTTCTTCTATGTAATGTGTAGTGAGGAGAATAGTTGTGCCATTGTTTCTCAATTCATCCATAGAGCTCCAGATTTTTTTTCGGAGTTCAACATCTACACCGGCAGTAGGTTCGTCGAGAATCAGGAGCTTCGGTCTGTGCATCATTGCCCTGGCTATAAGAAGTCTTCGTTTGAGTCCGCCGCTCAGGCGTCTGAACGCTAACTTCCGATGTTCCACCAAACCAAAATATTCGAGAAGTTCCTCAGCCCGATCTTTTCGTTCTTTTGCTCTCATACCGAAATATCCGCCCTGAAGGTTCAGGACGGTCTCTGCCGGAAAGAAAAAGTCTAGATTTGGTTCCTGAGGTGAAAGACCCACCATTCTCCGTGCAGACCGGTAATCCTTTACGACATCGAAGCCGAAAACACTCACGCTGCCGGAGGAAATATTTGTTAATCCTGTTACTATATTTATTGTGGTTGTTTTACCTGCGCCATTAGGTCCGAGGAATCCGTAAAATTCTCCTTCTCTTATGGTGAGGTCAATTCCTGACAGGGCGATCTTTGACCCATAGTTTTTTTTGAGACCATGTATCTCGAGAGCGTTAACTGACAAAATCTGTTCCTTTCACATTTTACGGAAAATATGTTAAGCAGAATTTGATAGAATTTCAACAGTAAAAGATTGGCGATCTCTTAGGAAGATGTTCTCAATCACTGATGTTGTAATAGAGGATACCTTTTATTTATACGAAAAATATGTATATTCGGGTGAAATGAATCATGCGAATAAAATAAGAATAATGAGAATAGTGCTGATGGTGCTGTTTATGATGACAGTGTTCTCTCTTTCCACAGCTGATTTGAAGGCGCAGACACTGACTTGTGAGCAATGCGGAAATCCAATTCAGTCAGGAAATTATGTGAGGGTGGACGGGAAAGTGTATCATCCGGATCATTTTATTTGCGCTTATTGTGGTAATTCGATCGGAGATGCACAGTTCTATAAAGATAGCGGAAATTATTATCATCCTGACCATTATGCTGAGTACGTCGCTCCGAGATGCGCCTTCTGTGGACAACCGATCATAGGTGAATACATTAAATCAGACGGGAAAACATACCATAAGGATCATTATGATAAGCATGTCGCTTTAAAATGCAGTTTCTGTGGATTAGCAATAAACGGATCCTATACGAAAACATTTTGGGGAGAGAGCTACCACAAATATCATGAGGGAAACGTCGTAAAATGTGATTATTGTTCACGCTATATCTCAGATGCAGGGACAGGCGGAGGTGTAAGATATAATGACGGAAGAAATATTTGCGGAATATGCTTATCGACAGTGGTAAAAGATTACGCCGTAGCCCAACACCTTTTTGGTGACGTAAAAAAAGAACTTGAACGATACGGAATTGTGATTAATTGGGATAATATAGGGTTCTATCTTGTTGACAGAAATTTCATCGCTCAACTTTCAAATGAAAACCGGGTGATAGAGCAACAAACGGGCTTTACTTATCATCGATTTGAGACGGTCAACGGACAAATTCGCAGCAAAATATTTGATGTCTACATTCTAAGCGGAATGCCTGAAGCAAATTTCATTTCAACCGCCGCACATGAATTGATGCACGTCTGGCTCTATCTTAATGCATCGTATGATATGGATAGATCATTAAGTGAGGGGAGCGCAAATTACGCTTCATATCTTGTATTAAGAAACAGAAGAGTGGATAGGGCTAAATTCTTAATTGAGAATCTTGAAAGTGACAGAGACCCTGTTTACGGCGATGGGTATAGAAGGGTGAAACAGTTCGTAGGCACAAAAGGGATGAACGGCTGGATCGGTTTTCTAAAAAATAATCTGATCATACCCACAGGATATTGAGTTTCTTTTATGAATGATTTATTTACTGCTGTTGAACGAAAATATATTTTTAATTATATAGCCGGCGATCTCCGGATTTTCTTTTAATCTTCGGGTCGAGTAGGCATACCATGCCTCACCGTAAGGCACGTACACCCTGACCCTATGACCATCATCTAATATTTTCTTTCTGAGCTGTTCGCGAACTCCATAGATCATTTGAAATTCATATTCTTCTCTGCCTAGTCCAAGTTCATCTATAATGGTGTACGCTTCGTAAACGATATGCTCGTCATGGGTGGCGATTCCCACATAACTTCCGCCTCTAAGTAATATATCTAATAGACGGACAAAGTTTTTTCTTATCATATCTTTATCTTTGAATGCGATTTTCTCTGATTCAATGTAAATGCCTTTACAAACCCTGACATTCGATTTTATTTTTGACAGCTCAATGACATCTGCCTCGCTTCGCCGGAGATATGCCTGGATCACAGTTCCTACGCTCTGTTTCATGGAAAGTAGCTCGGAATGAATTTCTAATGTCTTCGTAGTATATGCGGATTCTTCCATATCAATACGGACGAAATTATCTGCTTCAGTCGCCAATTTTAAAAGCCCTTTGATATTTCTCAAACAGACTTCTTCGTCAATGCCCATTCCTACCTGACTTAATTTGATAGATATGTTCGCTTTGAGATTATTTTCAATGATCATTGAAAGGGCATCCTGGTAGCCTTTGATATATTCTGCGGAATCTTTTATATCAGTGAGGTGCTCGCCCAATATATTAAGTGTGCAAAGATAACCCTCGCTGTTAAGTTTTTTAATGGCATCCGCGGCTTCCTGAAGGCTTTCACCTGCGATATATTTTTTAGCGAAATGCCCTACCAGCGATTTTGGGATGAATGGAATAAGATTCGCGATGGCGATGTTTATTATTCCCATTGGTGTTCTCTTAACAGATAAATTGATTTCATACTGAATGTAAATTAGAATGCCATTTTAATAATCACAAGGAATATTGACCTTTAGAGTTGGTAAGAAATTATTATGTTCATCAGTTAATCCGAAATACCTTGACACTGTTTGAAGTCGGTAATAAATTAACCGACTTAATAAGGGATATCATTTAATGCTTTTTGATTTGGGTAGTGTATTGATGTTCATGGTCACCGCGATGGTGATAGTGGGATTTACACTTTTATTGGCAAAAGCTGTTCGTGCTGATAACCCCACACCGGCTAAACTTTCCGGTTATGAGTGCGGAGAAGATTCTATAGGCAGCAGTTGGGTTCAGTTTAACATCAGATTTTACGTAGTGGCTTTGATCTTCCTCATCTTTGAAGTTGAAATTGTCTTCCTTTATCCGTGGGCTATCGTGTTCAAAGAGATGGGATTTATCACTTTTATTGAAATGATGATATTCGTGGGTGTCCTGCTCATAGGACTTGCATATGTTTGGGTAAAAGGTGATCTGAGTTGGGTTCTGCCAAAGCCTAAATACAGGAGTGATTTTGATTACTCAAATGTTCCAAGATTTAAAGCGCCCAAGAAAAAAGTAACCCGCAAATTAGAAGCGGTGGATTAAGAAAAGAGGAAATCTTTGGGTATAATTGAAAATAAATTCCGTGATAATATTATAATTACAAGTGCGGACAAGTTTATGAACTGGGCACGGTTGTCTTCGCTGTGGCCGATTACCTTCGGAATAGCATGTTGCGCTATCGAGATGATGGCAGCTGCTGCTTCCCGATATGATCAGGATAGACTCGGAGTACTACCCCGGCCTTCTCCACGGCAATCAGATCTTATGATAGTCGCCGGTACTGTAACATTCAAAATGGCAACAAGAATTCAAAAGCTCTATGAACAAATGCCTGACCCGAAATATGTTATAGCAATGGGATGTTGCGCCACATCGGGCGGACCTTACTGGAATCACGGTTATCATGTTATGAAAGGTGTCGATCAAGCAATTCCTGTTGATGTTTATGTCCCCGGTTGCCCTCCCAGACCTGAATCGTTACTCGAAGGTTTCATTAAATTGCAGGATAAAATAAGGCGCGAGTCTATCGCTACCACTCAAGCCGCTTGAAATGACCTCAAGCGAAGTAATAAAAGCAGTCGAGCTGAAGTTTCCTGACAGGGTGAAGACCACCGAGCAGGAAGGGTTAGAACCGTTTATTACTGTAGATCCTGATTTGATCGTTGAGGCTTGTAATTTTCTTAAATTAGAAAAGAACCTTGATTTTACTTCAATGGTTTGTATTTCCGGAGTTGATTTCGAAGAAAATATGGAAGTGGTCTATCATTTGCACTCCTTGAGGCATAATCATTCCATCACTATCAAAGTCGAGCTTCCGAGAGAGAAACCGAGTATTCCATCCGTTTCCATGATATGGAAAGCGGCAGATTGGTATGAGAGGGAAACATTTGATTTGTTCGGAATCAATTTTGAGGATCATCCTAATCTCAAGAGAATTTTGTTACCTGATGACTGGGAAGGATATCCTTTGAGAAAAGATCACGAAGATGCAGAAGAATATCGAGGATGGACAATTCGAAAAGTTAAAGATTGAATGGGATAAAGAATGCCTGATCTGAAAACAGAAGAAATGGTTATCAATATGGGACCGCAGCATCCTGCGACTCATGGCGTGCTGAGACTTGAGATTACCACTGACGGAGAGATCGTAAAGAAAATCGTACCTCATATCGGGTATCTTCATCGTTGTTTTGAAAAGCATTGTGAAAAACTGAATTACCATCAGATAGTTCCATTCATTGACAGGTGCGATTACCTTGCCGCAATGAATAACGAGCATGGCTATGCGATGGCTGTAGAGAAACTTCTCGATATTGAATTGCCTCCGAGAGTGGAATACATAAGAGTTATTATGTCCGAGCTCAATCGGATAGCGAGTCATATGGTTGCTCTCGGTACATTTGGAATGGATATTGGAGCCTTTACTCCGTTTTTGTTTACCTTCCGTGATAGAGAAAAGATTCTTGACCTATTTGAAATGACCAGCGGGGCGCGTCTCCTCTATAACTATATTTGGGTCGGTGGTGTTGCACATGATCTACCGGACGGATTTGTCGAAAAATGTTTTGAATTTTTGGATTACTTTGCCCCGAAGCTTAAAGAATATGACGACCTTCTCTCGTTTAATAAAATATTCATCACTAGAACGGCAAACGTAGCGATCATACCTCCCGATGTCGCCATAGAATGGGGACTTACCGGTCCTAACCTGAGAGCATCGGGCGTTGACTGGGATCTGAGGCGTGATGAACCGTATTCAATTTATGATAAATTCGATTGGGACGTCATAGTCGGAGACGGGCGAGAAGGGGTTATTGGTGATTGTTGGTCACGATATTATGTGAGGATATTGGAAATGCATGAATCTGCCAAGATCGTCAGGCAGGCTTTAGAGGGATTACCGGCTGACGAGAATGTGAAATCCGCAGTTCCGAGAAAAGTGAAAGCCAAAGAAGGTTCAGTTTATTTCCGTTCTGAAAATCCCAGAGGTGAGTTAGGCTTCTACATCGTTAGTAAGGGAGGCGATACCCCACACAGACTCAAGATGCGTTCACCTGCATTTTCCTCGCTTAGTTCAATTGAAGATGTGGGAGAAGGATTATTAATATCTGATCTTGTAGCATTGCTGGGAAGTATAGACATCGTACTCGGAGAAATTGACCGGTAAGATGGAATATTTTATAAAAATAGTTACTGAAAACGTTGTGGGAATAGAGATGATCCCCGCATGGTTACTGACTCCTCTTTTGATGTTCACGTTCGGCGCAATTGTTTTCACCGGAATTGCGATATATGTAATGGTCGTTATTTGGTTTGAGCGTAAGGTTGCCGCTCATATGCAGGATAGGCTCGGTCCGATGGAAGTGGGAGGCTGGCACGGCTGGCTTCAGACGGTTGCCGATTCGGTTAAACTCCTGCTCAAAGAAGATCTGATTCCGGCACTGGCTGACAGGAAGTTATTCAAACTTGCTCCTTATATAGTATTTTTAGCGGCATTCTCGGTGTTTGCAGCTCTTCCATTTTCAGATAAGATCGTCGGCAGCAATCTAAACATCGGTATTTTCTATATCTTAGCAGTATCATCGGTGGGAGTCATCGGAATTCTTATGGCAGGATGGAGTTCAAACAATAAATGGGCGTTATTCGGAGCTATGAGATCAGTAGCGCAGATGATCAGTTATGAAATTCCGATCGGATTATCCATTCTCGTGATCGTGATGTCGGTCGGCTCTCTAAGTATGAGAGATATTGTATTGGCACAGGATGGAGGAATTTTTAACTGGTTGTTATGGCAAAATCCTCCATTTAATATGATTGCGTTTATAATTTTATTCATTGCCGGAACTGCCGAAACGAATAGAGTACCTTTCGATATTCCTGAAGCAGAGTCGGAACTTGTCGCGGGTTTTCATGTTGAGTATTCCGGAATGAGATTTTCATTTTTCTTTTTAGCAGAATATGCCAGTATGTTCGCGATTGGTATCATTGTTTCCACGCTTTTTCTTGGTGGATGGCAAGGCATTAACGGTGCCTCAAGTTCTCCGGGTATTGGTCTTCTTTGGATGACACTGAAAGGGTTTTCATTTGTCCTTGTAATGATATGGTTCAGATGGACATTTCCCAGACTACGGGTTGATCAGCTGATGTACGTTTGTTGGAAAGTGCTTGTTCCAATCGCTTTTTTGAATGTAATAGGCGCAGGAATATGGATAGGTTTTTCATCGTGATCGAGAGTAATAGATAATGAAGCAATATTTTAGCGACATATTCAGTGCCATAACTTCGTCGTTGATAGGTTTGAAGGTAACTTTCGGTCACCTATTCACGCGTTCCATCACCTTACAGTATCCGCGTGAAAAAGCTGAGATGTTTGATCGCTCGCGAAACAGACTCCATGTAGATATTGAAGATTGCATAGGATGCTATCAATGTGATAAAGCTTGCCCTGTGGACTGTATTCATATAGATACTATAAAAGCCAGACCGGGTGAAGATCTCGGACTGACTGAAAAATTCGAAAAAAAGAAGACGTTTGTTTTTCCCAAATTCGACATTGATATGGCAGAATGCTGTTACTGCGGTTTATGCGTATTTCCGTGTCCGACTGAATGTATATACTGGATATCTGATTATGAATTCGCAGAATATGACAGAAGTAATTTGAATTATCATTTTGGTAACATCACTCCTGATGAAGCGCGGGTGAGATATGAAGAAGCTGAAAAATTGAAGATAGAAAAAGAGAAACAGTTGGCATCAAAAGATGCAAAACCGAAATCATCAGCACCGAGCGAAGAAAAAAATGAATCAACGGAGTAATTGAGTCAGATGGAAACTTTTGTATTTTATCTTTTCGGATTTTTGACCATCTCAGCCAGTTGGGTGGTCATCTATTCCAAAAACCTGGTATATTCCGCTTTTGCATTATTATTCTCTTTTTTCGGAATTGCGGGCTTGTACGGACTTTTAATGGCTGATTTTCTAGCGGCCACACAAGTGCTGATATATGTAGGGGGAGTATTGATGCTTCTACTCTTCGGAGTAATGTTAACAGCGCGCAAATCCGTCATGGAGATCACGCAATCAAACTTACCACGAATTCCGGGTGCGATAATCGGCGGGTTGATGTTTTTGTTACTTTTATATATCATTTTTAGTGAAAATAGCTGGAATGCAGCTTCAAATCAGGGTGTCAGGGAAACAGCATCGGTGATCGGCAGGCTGTTAATGACAGATTATCTACTTCCATTTGAGGTAACGTCAATTCTTCTGCTTGCTGCGTTGATCGGTGCCGTCTATATAGCAAGGAAAGATGAATCATGACATCCTTAAGCCTTTTTCATTATTTAGTGTTGTCCGCTATGTTATTCTCATTCGGACTATTTGCGGTTATGTCACGTAGAAATGCCATTGGTATATTATTAGGCGTTGAGCTCATCCTTAACGCTGCGAACCTGAACTTTGTGGCTTTTTCACGTTATGGTATTTTTTCAATGGATGGACAAATGTTCGCAATTTTTATAATTATTATTGCAGCTGCGGAAGCTGCCGTAGCGCTTGCTATCGTATTGAATATTTACAATAATTTCCAATCTATTAATGTGGACGAAGCGGATTCAATGAGACATTAGATGAATACAATAATTTTATATGCCATTATT
>CBDUTM010000039.1:0-9179 GCA_965369985.1 uncultured bacterium
GAAGAATATCCGAAATCGTATAAATCTTATGGATACTTAGCCAGACTTTATGAAAAAAATCAAGAATGGAAAAATGCTCTTAACTATTTCAGCACGGCACAGAGTATGGCGCTGAAAGAACATAATAAACCTGAGAAAGATTTGGCATGGTATAAACGGAGAATAGAAAAGTTGATTCAAAAACAGGATTAATTATTTCAATGTCTATTGTTACTGATTTTTTTAACGAGCAATTACTAAATAAGAAGGACTTATAACAAACTATAAATAAGTAACATATTAATCAAATAAGTGGAGGGAATAATATCATGAGTGTTCAAGAGGCGTCCTGGTTTTTCTTTGGTCCACTCGTCGCGGCATATATGTCTGCATGCGGAGGTTGGATACTAATTACACACTTAAAACCTTCACTTTGGATACCCCGAATTGTAGAAGAGCAACAACGAAATTTTAAGGACCTCGGATTAGCTTTATTGGCAGTTATGGGGATTCTGTTAATAGGACAGATTTATAGATTAGGATTTCTTCTCCCGACTAAAGGAGAGAGCTGGATTTATAGTGTAAATTGGATTATTGATAATCTAATTATTTATTCTCCTATCTTCATTGTATTATATTTTAGAAAACAGTCGACAAGTACAATTTATCTCTCGCGGCAAGGAATGGTCAATAAGGTCGTATTCGGATTAGGTCTCGGTATCTTGGCTGTTATCATTTTTCTTGGATTAAGAGGTGAATTGAACCTGTTTCCTGTGATAATAAAAAAGAGCTTCGAACCGGGACGTTTAGTGAATTTTGTTCCGGTATTCTTAGAGGGTATAGCGGTTGCATTCTTATTCGTTCGCATTAAATGGGCATTTGGTATTCTTCCAGCTCTTCTAATACCGGCAATGTTATTCGCATTGGCTCATATTCCCGGACAACTTGCAGACGGACTAAATATCAGTGCAATGATTGCTTATTTTATTGTAAACAGCGGACTGGTAGGAGCGATTCTTTATGTTGTTCAGCGCTCAACGGATATAATATGGATAGGCATAGTGCATTATTTAATGGATATTGCGATTGACGCCATATAGTTAGATGAGTAAATCATTCCTGACATTAATTTCCCTTTTCATCTTATTCCAGACCTCGGGCCCTGTCTTTGCTCAGGGAGATCAACTCTTGCACGAGGGAATCAAATACTTCGATGCCGGGAATTATGACAAAGCCATTGACACATTCTCAAAAGCTTCATCGAAAGATAAAAACAATTCGATGATCTGGTTATGGCTCGGAAAGGCTTATATCGGAAAAGTCAATACAGCGAGTATTTTCTGGAAGATGCGTAAAGGCCGCAAAATGAAAGACTTCTTCATCAAGGCAGTAGATCTCGACCCCGAAAACCTCGAGGCGAGAGAATATCTGGGTGGATATTATCTTAATGCTCCTTCGATTGTCGGTGGCGACAAGGACAAAGCGATCGAACAGGCGAAAGAAATAAAAAAACGTGATTATCTGAAAGGCTCATTATTTTTCGCCCAAATTCATGAGGTCATGGAAAGAGATGACGAAGCCGAAGCGATCTACATGGAGCTGATCGAATCCGATTCAACCAATACTCATGTACAATATAGCTACGGTATGTTCCATCAAAGCAGGGAAAATTATACCGCTGCATTATGGCAGTTCGAAAACTCCATCCTCGCTGATTCTACCAATATGAACGCATACTATCAGATTGGTAGAACAAGTGTCTTCTCCGGTGAGAATCTCAACAGGGCGATCGAATGCCTCGTCATCTTCCTCGACCATCCTCATATGAAGGATACACCAAAATACGAATCCGCACACTGGAGACTCGGTATGCTTTACGAGCATAAGGGTATGATCGAAGCCGCCCGTAATGAATATAAATCCGCTCTTGCAATCAACCCAGACCATAAAGAAACAAAAAATGCTCTCAAAAACCTCCGGAAATAACATCGTCTCGCTATCCTTCTCATATAATCCATCCTCTGTAAGTATTAGTAATAAAGAGATGAAATCCACTGGATTCGATTCCCAGACTCCCCGCAATACCGCGGAAAAAGCAAATCGCCAAAAACAATTGAATGATTTGGCAATATGGATGATAGGCGGTTATACCACTTTCATGATGGGAATAATATCATTAGTTGGGGGCAGGTCAAATGCCGATGGGAATAATGCAAAATACTTTAGCCGAAAAAAGAGGAGGGTAGTAATATTCGCAATAGTTTAATCAATTTTCATTTTTGGTTGTATCTTATGGCACTTGTTATATTAGCGATTGGATGCGGGTCGGATGATCCATTGGCCCCAAACAAAAAAGAAGAGACCATTTCCTCCATCGCTGTTTCCGCGGAGAAAAGCCGCGTTATTGGCGTCGATGTTATTCTGCAACTTATGGCTGTTGCTAAGAATACACTAAACTCAGTTATTCCCAACCAAGACTTTATCTGGAGCAGTGCTGACACAGGGATTGCTACTGTGAACAACCAGGGGCAAGTGACAACCACAGGGTTGGGTAGTGTCGGGATCCAGGCTCAGGCACAAGGTTTGACCGGATCGATCACTATTGAAGTATTACCTGAAGGTGTAGTAAGTCTTAGTACCTCGACAACACATGACATACTTCCAAGCGGAGGTGTAACCCAGCGCTTGACATTCATGGCCTGGGATGCGCTGGGGAATCCGATTCCTGACCCAATTGTTACCTGGAGTTCTGACAATCCGGAAGCAGCTACAGTGAATGAAGAGGGGATTGTTACGACTGGCTTGCATGGTAGGGCAATCCTTTCCCTCAGAAGTGGTGAGGTCGTTTCAGAACTAACTCTGGAGGTTATAGCTACCACCGGCGACGGTTTGACTGATCTCGATTTACAATTATTACCCTTGTTTAAAGACCTAAATCCATCGGGCGTCCTGAGACCTCCCACTGGTATGAGTGTTGCTCTGGTTAAGGATGGAAAGTTGGTCATGGTACGCGGATATGGGCTGGCTGACCCCGCAATCAGCACACCGGTTGAACCGACCAGCCTCTTTCGAATTGCCAGCGTTAGCAAGCCAATTACAGCGGTAACGATCCTTAGAATGGTTGAGGAGGGCCAGCTGCAACTTGATGATAAGCTCCTCGATTTGGTTCCTTCTCTCGTGCCGGAGGCTGGGCTTGCGGATGAACGTGCCCGTGATATTACTATCAGGCATTTGCTGGAGCACAAAGCAGGATGGGATCCAACAGTTGAGCCAAACCCTTTATATTATTTACGATCAATTGCCGAGGAGATGGAAGTACCCAGCCCACCTTCGCACCAAGCCTTAGGACAGTGGCTGTTTGGGCAATCGCTACATTTTGATCCTGGTTCGGTTTATTTTTACAACAACTTAAACTATTTCATGTTAGGGCGTGTGATTGAAGCTGTCTCCGGAACTTCTTATGAAACCTATGTGTCCCAAAACGTACTTGGACTCATAGGCATTACTGAAATGCGAATCGGAGGCACGCTTAGATCGAACCGGGTGATAAATGAGGTTATTTACCACTACGGTGGACAAAATAATTCCATCTTTGATGAAATTGCAGGACAACTACCAAGTCATTATGGCGGAGGTTTCCATTTGTCCTTGATGAATTCCAGCGGCGGCTGGATTGCTTCAGCCGTCGATCTTGTGCGCTTTGGTCTGGCCGTGGATACACCGCCAACAATCCTGGGAGAAACCTTGCATAACTACATGACATCAGATCAGAGTGGTATTGGCGTTTATGGCGCGGGATGGATCCTGGATGGCACAACTTACTACCATTCGGGCGGTCTGGAGGGGTCCAACAGTATTCTTTCAATCTTTGAAGATGGACGTGTTGTTGCTTTACTATTTAACGGTAACATCAACATTAGCTTTGCTTCTTTCATCAACCCTATACTCGCAGTGAATAATTGGCCAGATCATGATCTGTTCGACAAGTATTAAACGCACACGAGGTTTATTGAAACGTTTGTCAGGTTTGGAGTGAGAATTCAAACAATATAAAAGTCGCCTGATGCAGTATATCTCTCCAAACAGAAGTCTTGAATTGGCGCAGCATAAGCGGGACAAAAAAATGTGAAGAAAATGCGCGCAGTAAATTGTTACGAGGATGCGAAACGGGCGGAAGCATATGCTTCGCTTGAGTTTCACGGCACATATTATCTGGCTTATAGAGATATAGCTAAGCGGATATTCGAACATATCGAAGGAGGAAATGCGCTTGATTTCGGCTGTGGTACGGGCCGCTCGACGAGATACTTAAAGGATCTGGGATTCGAAACCGTCGGCGTTGACATCTCCAAGGAGATGATAAAGTTTGCAGTAGATAACGACCCTAAGGGGGTCTATCATCTGATAACAGAAGGCGGCCTGAAAGAGTTCAATAAGGAAAGCTACGATCTGGTGTTATCGGCGTTCACGTTCGACAATATTGCGGGTATGGATAATAAAATCAAGATCTTCAAGGATATCAAACGCCTGTTGAAACCCGACGGAATACTCTTGAGCCTTGTATCTTCGCCGGAGATTTACGTTAATGAGTGGGTGTCGTTCTCGACGAAGAATTTCCCGGAGAATAGGGACGCGAAGGGGGGCGACATCGTAAGAATTGTCATGACGGACGTTGACGATGAGCGGCCCGTCGAGGATATTGTCTGTTTCGATGAAGATTATCAGAAATGTTACCGAGAATCAAAATTGAGCATGGCGGGAAGGTATGAACTACTCGCATCCGGGGATGAGCCCTACGATTGGGTGAGCGAGACGGCAATCGCCCCATGGGTTATATATGTGCTGAAGAAGGATGAATGACAATAAGAATTTTAATTTTCATAAAGAGTACCGATCTAGTAAGATAATATTATTGCAGAAGTATTTTAAATAGTATAACTTCTATCACATTTTCAGAAAATCAGATAATGCCAATTGGCAGAAAGGAAGTATAATCTGAAAAAGGAAAATGGGACAACTCTCCCCGGCAAGATCAAAGAGTTTATCGATTTTCTAGAAATAATTGCCTCAGAAGATCTTAGAGCAAGAAGAAAGAAGACAGACAGAAATGATCCGATGTATAAGGTCCTTAAATCTTCTGTAGATCTCAGTAATGCATTTAAAGCTCTTGAAAAAAATAAAAACCAGACAAAAAATTCGTCAATAGACTCAACAAACATTTTAGATTCACTCCTTGACAATACGCCGGCAGGAATTACTATCCTAGAAGGTCCCGAATTTCGATATTTAAGTATTAATCAAATGCTTGCTGATCTTAATGGTCTTCTGTAAGTATTGGTAATAAAGAGATGGCATAGGACTCTTAATCCGTTGGTCGATTCGTACTACCTGTAAGATTCAAAGTTTTCAGGGCTTGAAGGAGTTCCTTCGGAAGAACCATCGGCCAATGGCTTAAAAGGACAGTGCCCTATACTGAGTATCAACAACTTACAGAAAGAGGGTACTCAAAAGTGACATAATTGGGAGTAAGTCAAACCAAGAGTCTTGTAAATGGCTAGGAGCATGTGGTATTGAGATTTTGATTCTAAGATGAGTTTTTCGACAGAATAACTGGTTCTGGACAAGTGTAATGATTCAATGGTTAATTTGTGCTATAAACGAAGGTTAGCGAGACACATTTTTGCGTGCCAATACTCATACGTTTAAAAGAAATGAGTAAAATTTTACTGCAATCTAAAGGCTAAATGTGTAACATAACTAGCGGACCTAATATTGGGGCGGGTCAATTGGCTCGAGACCAACAGCGCCCACTTCTTAAATCCAATGAAAGCTTAGTTTTACAAAGTGTTCAATGTAACAAGAGAAAATTCTCTTACAGATCGTCGATTTTAAGAGGTATGACAACATAAAAATTGGCAATAGATGACTAATAAATTCATAATTACTTTAGTAATAATTACTTGACAAACCGTATTATAATGGTTACAATTCGAGTATTCTTGTTGGGGTATCTAAGTTTGAATGCGGATACTTATATTATAGAGTGGTAATCGTTGGCGGTAGCTTTATATACAGGATTTATATCATAAGTACACCTTTGAGTAAGTTTAGATCGGGACCTAAAGTCTAAAGTTAAATCGAGTTGAACAGATCGGGATCCTGATCGTAATTTGGAAAAGTGAGTTTCTGTAATTATGAGAAGTGCTGGAAATAAATATCTTGCGTTAGTTTATTTTATTTTGATCATACCAATGGAATTTTATATCCCGGTCGCCTCTGCCCAGCATTATGATCGAGATGAATATTTTGACTATATGCCGCCAACCCCGAGAATTATCAGCCAGACAAAAGCGTCTTCGTTTTTTCACTTGTACGGAAATAAAACTGATACGGGTTATGTGGATAGATCTCCGGTTAACGGAATAGATGACAACAGAGAGAAATGGCTGAAGTTATTAGCAGCAAAGTTTTCGCCTTTATTAAAGAGAAATACGTTCAATGTCCCCAGCGATTTTGAGAAATTATTAAAAATTAATTACGATAAAAGAGATAACAAGCTGACGTATGACGTATCGGCTCTCATGCACATAGATAGGTGGGAGTTAGTGAGACCAAGCGCTAAGCGTATTTTTTACGATTCTGTCATGCTTGGTATATTACCCCCGGATTCCACAGGGCTTAATTCAAAATTTCGCTTTAAAGAAGCGGTGATCGAAGATGAAAAATTACTGAGATATATTCGTGAATTTCATCCTGACAGCGTTAGCGGCAGAAAAGTAGAAGCCGAAAGTGAAATTTCAACAGTAATCTTTTTTGATTTTCCCGGCGAAGGGGAAAAGAGCTGGAAAAGTATCTATTCAAAACAGGCAATTCGAAATTCAAAGATATATAGTCATTTCTTTATTCACTTAAACAGTGAATCGAATGAAGAAGGAGAATATGAATTTGTAATACAATATTGGTTCTTTTTCCCATATAACGATGGACCTAATGATCACGAAGGAGATTGGGAGCATATAAATGTTATTATAACGACAAAAGATCTTAAAGCAAAAAAAATGACAGAATCGGATATGAATCAGCTACTTCGTTCTTCAAACCTTGAGAATACAAAATATACTGACTCACTGATCATTAAGAGAGTTGATTATTACTTCCATAAATATGTTATGACCCTTGATTACCAGGAATTGGATTATTTAATTGAAAGTTCAAAGGGAAAGGAATATGATCTTGAAGAGGCGATCAACAGGGTTGACATAAATGATAATTTCCTGAAAGGACGGCGTGGATACAAAGACATTTATAATCAAATATACGAAAGAATTCATATCGCCGACGGAGAGATAAATACCCATCCGATCGCCTTTATCGGTGCAAATAATATCGGTTGGGATCAATTGCTCAAAAAACCGGGTGATAAGAATCGTAATTCTCATGGAATTTATCCATTTCCGGGAATATGGAAGAATATCGGTTCTCTGGGCGTAACTGAAAGTATTCAAGGTCGATGGGATCAAAAATTTATCAAGAAAAATAATAATAAAAATAGCTATCGAGGGGCTCTGGTGCTGAAAGAACGATATGTGCCGGAGAAAGACAGGGATAAATATATAATGTACGGGCAGGAAGATATTAATATACTTCCTGATTGGGAACGTATTCTCGATCTTGTATTGAATGATCGTGAGGTTAGACGAGCATGGAGCTGGATGGTGCTTCCCGTTTGGTTCGGTTACCCTGTGGTCGAATCTCCGATCGGAGGCGCTCTGGAACATACGGATTTGGGTAATGTGGCAGCAATCGGGCCGACATATAATTCAGCGTGGAACAGATTAGGTCCCACCAAAGGTTTCAAGGATTATAATCCACACGTTTTACCTCATCAGTATCAAACAAGTATTACGGATAATTTTATTAATTCCTGGGGAGTCTTCAATGCCTCACTCCCTCTATGGGTATCAGTCCCCGGTCTCAAATGGATGAATGCTCCGTTCCGATTGATCGCATCGAAGAAAAAAGATAAAGTATTCTATCCCAAGGAAGAAGCACCTTTTAGATATAGTACAAGATTATATCAGCCAACGTATACATTCGTTGACGATAATTATGCCCGTCTTCTTCCGTTTAGAGATAATCCAACCATCAAGAGTTATCTCGATTCTTTGTCGATCAATGATATCGATCGAGTTCAATTTAATAGTGGCAACAAGATAACCTACTTTAGATATGTAGACGATAGGCATATCGGCAGACGATGGACGAGTGAAACGATCTATTCTTATTCAAGAAATGATTTGAGCTATAGTATTTTCGATCCCATAAAGGAGGTTAATCATAAAATCAGCGGTGAATTGGAATTTGTAAGTCTAAGTGGACTCTTAAGAAGGAATTTAATGAATGGACCTTTCCAGCCCTACATAGGTTATGGTTGGAGTTGGAATTACTATCGACCGATCAACGTTAAATTCGACAATAATAATTGCGACGGTGTGTGCGCCGAAAACGCAGAGTCATGGGTTATACCCAGCATTTTGATCGTACCGAATTCCCAATCAGCTACAGTAGGATTTGAATTATTCTTTTCAAACTTAGAACCGGATATTTCCTTTCTTGGCCGACTGACCAGATTCCCGACCAGATACTTAGGCGGTTTGCGATTTGAATACACAGTTAATATTAATCGAGTAAGAGTTAGTTCTGGAAGGAATCAAGATAATCCCTGGGTGTATAACCATCAGATAGGTTTAGGATTTTTTTATACTAAGAGATAATATCAATGTTTCAGATATTGTCACCTTTGATTCAATTAATCTAATGCTGAGAGTCAGCCTATTTTACCTGATGTGACCTGCTCTGACCTGCCCCAAAAAAACTGGACCTATTATTGGGGGCAGGTCAAAAGATTGAAAGCTCGAATCCTTTTAACTAGCAATGAGACTATATTGCTAATGTCCCGAAAACGTCTAGTGGCATAAGTTTTGGGAATAATCAATTGAGACGGGGTTTTGGAACAGATTATTAAGATTTTTTTAGAGGCTTAGAACTAATATATTTTAAAAAAATGAGTAAAATTCTTATTGCAATCTAAAGCCCTCATATATAGCATAACCAGTAAATTGATTATTGGGCGCAGTTCAACTCCTTGAAGCGAGATTGTAAGTATCTTGTTGGGAATGATGGCGAATGAACATTATTGA
>CBDUTM010000040.1:0-8954 GCA_965369985.1 uncultured bacterium
ATGTGCCCACCTAAAGCTCACAAAAAGACACTAAACAACATAAATCAACACAATACAACACTTAGGTATATCCCCGTAGTTAGGGGATTAGAAGAGCATCTGTGGCTCTATTATTGGCCTTAACTACTTTCGAGGCATAGCGGAAGAGTCTGGGATTCGAACCCTGCGGATGTGAATTCTACAAGTCATTTATTATCATAAACTTAAGCACTTTATGATACTGATAATATGTATACTAAACTATCATTTATGTGAAGTTCTATTTCAACGACACCATCTTCTTCGTCTGGACAAAATCGCCTGCTTGGAGACGGTAGAAATAGATACGGTCAAGAATCAAGTGACCAATCTAACCCTTTCTGTTATTTTACCACTGCTGCCTAAGGTTAGGTCAATTTGAAGCACAATTTAGATTAATCTTCTACTTTCAAATTCTATTTATTCCATTCGTATCTCGGGAAGGGACTTATAAGCCTGTAAAACCCCTGTAAACTATAGTTAACCGAATGAACAAATCTATTTATAACCGAACTTTCATCGCTTCTTTTCACCAAACCGGAATCGTAAACAATAGTGAACAATTTTGGTTTTGTCTCATTCAAACACCAAACTATAGATGATATTTGCCAATCCCACGGATTATTTCTTAGGCCCCTAAATGTCGATACCCCAAGAAATTGAATAAAGATGGAATAGATTACGAGAAATCTAAAAATTCTGTTCTTGTACTTACTCAAAGAAATTCCCGAATAAGGAATAAAGAGAATTAAGAAAGGAACTATATCCACCAGGAGTCTATAACTCCATCCATTCCCTCCATGCCAGCCATGCCATCTCGTCACAGCCAATATGTGGATGATCGTTGCGATTCCCAACGCAATCATTAGATTATCTCTAACATTATTTTTCAGAAACTTGAATATTCCGATAAATCCAAATATCAAAAAAGGTGAAAATATAAATAATCCCCTACCAGGACTTATGAATAATCCTGCAAAACCCTCGAAAACGTTTCCGGTCCATTGATAGGTTTCTTCCCCATAACCGGCTTGAATTATAGAACCGAAATGAGTGAAGTTGTAAGTCATGAGCGATAATGCTGGTAAAATTGTTCCTCCAATAAAATGGATTAAATATTTTCTTCTATCAATTAATACGTAGATTATTAATGGCAATAAGAATAGTACAGAAAATAATCTAGCTGAAATTGCCAGAGCCAATGAGAGCCCTGCAAGTGAAGTGTACAACCTCGGATTTTTCTTTATAACCAAAAAATAGATGGTCAACAATAAAAATAACTGATTCGCCGGATGTTGAAATAATGCCTGGCTGTTTATTGACCAAATCGAAGTCCCCAATCCAAAACATATAGCGTACTTCATCGCATTTCTATCGGGAAATTTTAATTTTATGATATTAAAAAAGATCAAAACCGAGAAAGCGGCGAGTATGGAAGCAGTAAATTTTCCCAGATACGGTATATACCATACTTTTTCTAATATATCATCAGATTGTGGAGACTCATAAATCGGATCAAATGCTCCAATAAGAAAGGGCACAATATAGACGGGAGTGGCAAGTATCGAAGGGAAAACCGGATATTTAGAGTAAATATCACTGTTCACTTCGACCAAAACTTTTTCATTTATCAAGGACTTAAATTCGCTAAACTCAAAGTTGCCTTCTGCCAAAATACTTACAGGTAAATAAGTGGCCGGAATGGGGTCTAAGTATTTCGTAATTCTAAAGTTCGCAGTATAAATTCCCAGCATCGCCAAAAACAGGAATAGCATTTTTCTGCGACTCCCTTCCGGTTTTACAAATTCCTGTCTAACCACCTTATTGTTTAAAAAACTCAATTGCCAAATAATCCCCTACTAATTCTTTAATAAACTTTTCCTTATACGACCATTCTAATAATCCAAATATTAATGAGGAGGAAACTTAATATATTCTAATTATTTTATTAATCAACATAGCCTAGGCCTCTCAACCGCTCTTCAATCGCTTTTTCTTCTTCGGGAGTATATCCTTTTGATTCTTCACCAAGTTCCTGTGCCGACACTTCTCGTTCATCCTTCGCGTAAACAGGAGGCGATTCAAAAATATCTTCTAAAACTTTTCCATCCATATCCTCCGGCGCTTTGATTCCGAACGATGACAAGATAGTGGGCGTTAAATCAGTTATATTCGCATCGTTAATTTTAATTCCCTTACGAATCCCGTTTCCATGAGCAATAAAGATACCCTTATTATCGTGGTGGGCAGTCCCGAGAGGATCGAATAGTCTTCCATCAGAGGGAATATTACGAATATCTCCCCATTCATAGTTTCCTATTATAAACTGTATGTCAGGAGCGTTTGTCACAAATTCACCTGAATATAAATCTTCACGAAAGAGAATTTCCACATCCAGAGCTGAACCGTCACGGGGATCAGAGATTTTGCTTAATTTATCAGCAATTTCTTTTCTTAGCTCAGCATAATCTTCTGGTGAGACTATCCCCTCCGGTCTGTCAACAGTGTTAATATGAATACCTCCGGGAATAGCTATCGCCTTCGTATTTCTCCAATCGATCCCTCCTGTTTGGATAAGATCCATTATCGCTTTACCGCTTCCTTCTATAGCCCCGATCGGTACTCGTTTTTCGATGGACTTCGGCACAATTCCTCTCACAAAATTTTTCAATCCGACTTTATCAAGAATAGTCGCAATCCCCTTTTGGGTAATACCTATCTTCCCAAGAATTGATTTCGGTTTCTTCAAAACCAGAAACCCCTCGTTGATCAACCACTGATTTATGTAAAACCCTTTATCACGACGATGAAATCCATGATCAGACATCATATAAAGCGTGTAATCTTCATCCTTAATGGAATCCAAGACTTCACCTAATTCACTATCAAGTACCGAAAAATACTTTTTCATTTCTTCTTTTGCCCATCGGGATTCAATTTCGTCATTCAAATACATCATGTTAATTAATTGGTGAGACATTCTGTCAGACCCTGTGTATACAAACATCATAAAATCTTGCATCTTTTCATTGAGTAAATATTGTATCGCTTTGGTTCGTTTATGAAGTATGCGATGGCAATTTTTGACGACATTTTCCACGCGATATCTGTCTCCCTGGTCTGCATCAATTTCATAACCGCCCGTTACCCTATCCAATTCTTCTTTCAGCTTTTTCGGATGAGTAAAATTCGAATTCGTGGACGGAGCAAGAAATCCCGAGACCATAAATCCGTCAACCGATTTCGGCGGAAAAGCGACAGGATTATTAAATATGCCGGTAGAATATCCGTATGAGTTCAGTATATCCCATAATTCACTTTCATTCTCAACATCTCGATTATCGAATCGCCTTATTTCGTAGCTACTTTTTTCTAATCGGTAAAAATTAAACATTCCGAGCTTTCCCGGATTCTTCCCCGTTGAGAAACTAAACCACGCCGGACATGTAAGCGGAGGGAAAGTGCTTTTAAGAATTCCATGTACACCCTCGTCAATCAAAGATTTAATTACCGGCATGATGCCTTCCTGTATAAATGGCATCATTATGTCGAATGTACCTCCATCTAAACCGATGAGGATTACTTTCTTCTTATCAGACATTATTATTCGCTCTTCCGCCATTTTTAATTGAATCCGAAAACCCTTTGCGAGCAGCGTTCACACTTTTAATATCTCGTCTTATTACCCGACCTAATATAAAAAACATCGTTCGTAAAAATACTATCGGAATTATGGTGATCCAATGATACCACTTCGCATAATCGCTAAAAAAGCGGAAATTACTCCTGATCCTGTGCTGAATTTTAAATGTTGTAAGACCGCCGCCTGTGGCTGAAGTCACCTTGTGCCAGATGAAGGATTGAGGTTCATACACTATTTTGTAACCCGATCTCGTTGCTCTGAAACTGAAGTCAACATCCTCTCCGTAAATGAAATAATTTTCATCTAATAAGCCTATTTTTTCGAATACCTCTCTTCTGATCAGCATACAGCAACCTGTCGCATAATCAACTTCTTCGCGCTTGTCGAATCCCTCAGTGTCTGTTTTCCGGAGACCTCGATGATATATATTTCCGGTAGCGAAATTTACATATCCTCCCGCATACCAGATCTTACCCATCTCCTCATGATAATATATTTTTGGGACTACGATCCCTATATTTTTATCTGATTCGGAAGTTTTCACGAGAAAATCCAAAAAATTATCCTTAACAATAGTATCGTTATTCAAGATAAGAAAGAGGGAAGCTTTGCCTTTTAATCCATTCCTGATCGCTACATTATTTCCGCCTGCATATCTGAGGTTACCGTCATTTTCAATAATATTCAGAGTTGGAAACTCTCCTTTGAAAGCCTCGATAGAGCCGTCTGTTGAGGCATTATCAACTAATGTAATTATTTTATTTTTGTAGCTGATTTTAGATAAACTGCGGAGACATTCTATACTGTCATCTTTGCCGTTCCAATTGAGAACTATGATTTCAACGAGAGGTTGATTTAAATGATCGCTCATCTTATTAAACTCTCTATCGATTTAACTAAATTTTCCCACGAGAAAAGTTGTTTGTGCTCTAAAACGTTATTCTTGAATGATTCACCGCGAGAATTATTGAAGAAATCCAATACAGCATCTGCCACTGCGGATGCCGAGCCCGGTTCCACGATGTATCCCGTCTCTCCATCTTTTACAACTTCCGGTAAACCCCCAACTCTGGTTACAACTACAGGCAAATCAAAATTATATGCGATCTGTACGATCCCGCTCTGAGTCGCCGAAATATAAGGTATAACTACAAGGTCGGAATTAGCAAAATAACCGCCTACTTCTTCATTTGGAATATATTCGTCAATAACTTTCACATGTTTAGATATTCCCAATTCATTTATTAAATCCAGATAGAATTCCTTTTCATCATAAAATTCGCCTGCGACCGTAAGCGTTATATCTAATTCTTTCAACATTTTCGGCATAGCTTTAAGCAGAAATTCCAATCCCTTGTATTTTCTGATATACCCGAAAAACAATATTTGGTGAGAGCTAATTAAACTATCATTTTTGATCGTCTTCGAATTATCGTTATTTCCGAATATATCGATTATAGGATGAAAATTTTTCAATGATGCGGCATCAGGGTAAATATCCAAAAGATTTATGCTGTCTTCCTCTGAATGGACTATGAACCGATCCACTTTTGAGAGAGCCATTTTACTTAATAAATTATCAATGAAAGAGCTTTCGTGTGGCAGAACATTATGACAGATAAACATTTTCTTAGCTGAAATATTGCTTAGCATACTCAATATTGCACCGAAGCAGATACCGAAAAAAGGTTGCCACCAATGAAATATCACAGCATCAGGATTTTGAGATTTTATCTCTTTCGCTACCTTGATCCATGAAAGCGGATTTAACGTATCGATCAATCTTTCTGACGGAACATTAAAAGCGCTTTCGGATTCGTCGTATTGCGTCTTACCGGGGAAAAATATACTCGGATACATCCGTTTAAAATTAATGATTGAAACATCATGACCTCTTTCAACCATAGCCCTGTGTAAGCGTGTGTTATAATGAGATATTCCACCCCTATAAGGGTGCGACGGACCGACGAGTATAATTTTCATTGCAAGCCCCTCAAGCGGGTCTTAGAGATTCTCCGATATATCCATATCAATTTTAATCGTCAAATCCTATTCTCTCTGATATAGAATAATTTGACTCATTTCCCCTTGATGTGATCATCTCTGCTAATAGTCCTAAAGAGATAAATTGGATTCCTACTATCATCAGGAGAACACCGAGGAATAATATTGGTCTGTTTCCGATCCATATTCCTCCAAACCATTGTATTGTTAAGTATAAATTGATAATAAATCCTGCAGCAAGAATAATGGTGCCGATTTTCCCAAAAAAATGAAGCGGATTTCTATTGTATTTACCGAGGAATATCACTGTCACAAGGTCAAGAAAACCTTTTAGGAAACGTCCGGCTCCGAATTTTGTTTTCCCGTATAAACGGGCTCTATGATTCACGACAACTTCAGTTACACTAAACCCCGCCAATTTTGCAAGCACGGGAATGTATCTGTGCATTTCGCCATACACGCTTATTGTCTTGATCACGTCAGCTTTATAGATTTTTAATCCGCAATTAAAATCATGGATCCGAATCCCTGACATTATCCCTGTCACAAGATTGAACAGTTTACTCGGTAGTTTTTTAGACCAAGGGTCTTTCCTGCTTTTTTTCCAACCGGAAACAACATCAAAACCCTCATTGATCTTATCTATCAAGGCACCTATTTCAGACGGATCATCCTGAAGATCGGAGTCCATAGTGACTACAAGCTCTCCATTGGCTTCTTTGAAACCCTCCGATAGAGCTGCTGCCTTTCCATAATTTCGCCTGAATCGTAAACATTTTATTCGAGAGTCCGAAGAAGCGAGCGATGTTATCTGCTTGAAAGAGCCGTCTTTACTACCATCATCAATAAAAATCAGCTCATACTCAAGCGAAAGTTTTGTTACGGCATCACGAATCTCTTCAGCAAGCTGAGGAATGGACTCTTCCTCATTGTATAAAGGAACAATTATGGATAATTTGATATTAGAGTCATTCAAGGTATCGTCTCTTCGCTAATGTTGATTCTACTGTCAATATACTCCATAGAAATTGAACCTCCAATCTCATCGCTGATAAAATGTATTATTCTCGGAAGAGTTATTCCGTTGATAATTTGAAAATCCTCGAATCGTTTTTCTATTTTATAATTCTCTTCCGAAATCGTGACTATTTGTTTCGTGATAACCAGCTTCTCCATATCGATCCAGTTAAATTTGGTAATACCTTTATTTGAAGTTTCAAAATAATAATATTTTCCGTCAATTCTGAAGTTTTTTACGTTCCTGGCTTCTAATTCAGAAATGGTCACTAATCCGGTCACCACTTCAATAAATTCATTTATTCCTTCACTGAAAGATATTCCTGAAAAAGAAATGCTCTGAGGATTTCCTTCGAATGATTCATTTCTTATATGGTTTTTCATTATATAGTAGTTGCTGTCTATTTTCATATCCGAAATTGGGAGTCCAAGAGGTCCCCTGATGCTCATTTCTATGGATGACGGCATATTTATCTTGATATAGTTCCTTCCGACTTGCGCCATATCTCTTATATCAATCGCTATTCTTGCTTCTGCTTCCATCGATTTTAATTTTATTTTATTTTCGTTTAATGCCAATATCAGATCTTCTACAGCCACACTTGAATCGGGTAATGTTTTCGATGTTGAAAATAAGCTGCAACCGCTTAGAAGGGTCAAAAAAGTTATACAAATTAAAAAACGTAGGTTAGCATTCACTATTAGTTATAAGTGGATGTTAGTCGGCAATTTCTTTTTCTATTGTGGTCGATTCTGTCTCCTCCGAATCCATTGCCTTCTGATAGTAATATTTTGCTTTATCATTGTTCCCCAGATCCTTGTGGATATCTCCCAAATGTTCCAACACCTCGGCGTTTGCAGAATCCTTTTCAACAGATTTATTTACGTATTCCAATGCCTTATCCAAATTTCCGATTTTGTAATAGATCCATCCAAGAGTGTCGAGATAAGCAGGGTTACGCGGATCGTTTTTTACGGCAACCAGCGCCATTTCCAAAGCTTTTTTAAGCTTAATTCCCCTCACCGACAAACTATAAGCGTAGTTGTTTAAGATTGTTGCGTTATGCGGGTCTACACTGAGTATTTGCAAATGCAATTCATCGGAATCGTCATATTTTTCAAGGTTATCATAGACTGAGGCAAGAAGAGTTTGAGTAGCTGTGTCATTAGGGCGAAATCTCATGGCGCCTTCGAGAACTTTTTCAGCTTTTTTATAATCTTCAACTTGAGTATACGCGGAGCCTAACAAGTATAAGTTCGTCCAATTTTTGGGAGCATTATTTTCACCTTCAACTAAAACTTTTACAGCTTCCCGATTTTTATTTTGAATGAGATACACTCTCCCAAGATTAGAATATCCAACAGACATTTGAGGAGCAGTCTCAATCAATTTCTTTAAATGAGTTTCGGATATTTCATAACTTTCCTCTTCGGCATAAATGTTTCCAAGGTAAAAATAAATTCTCCATTCATCTTCATGTTCAGGCAATAGATTTTGAAAAAGCGTTTTAGCCTCTTCTAACTTCCCTTCCTGCCAGTATAAATCACCTATAGATATTTTTGAGGGAAGATCATTTTCGTCCTCTAATAAACGGTCTTCATAAAGTTTTTTCGCTTCTTTAAAATTCCCTTTATTTATATAATGCTGCGATAATTTTCTCCGGAGGGCCTGATTATTGGGAAATAAATTGTAATATTGTGTGTAAATATCAATAGACTTTGATTCATCTCCAAGTTTTTCGTAAAGATCCCCTGCCCGCAGTAATGCTTCTCCTTCTGAAGAATTTTGAGAATAAAGTTTCTCATACGATTTGGCAGCATCTGCTCTTTTGCCGGCCCTTTCAAGTGATTCGGCGAGCTGATACCAAGAACGAATGTCATCACTTTTAATATCGACCAACTTTTCATACCAACCTGCTGCAATAGAGTATCTCTCCGTCACGAAATATATCCTGGCAATTATTCCAATTGCTTCTGTGTTATCCGGCTCTAACTCGAGCGCCTTTTTTGAAGATTTTATCGCCTTTTGGAATTTAGAAATCCTTGTGTAATCTTCAGCCAGCGCCAGGTATATTGTTGCAGAAGTCGAATCATATTTTAGCGCCAATTCATATTCTTTTATAGCCGCTTCGAATTTATCCTGTAAATCAAGAACTGATCCCGCCATAAAGTGATCTATCGCAATTGGATTATATTCTTTTTCTTTTTCAACTACAGAAGAACCATTATTTGATAATTTTTTTGTTGTATTCGAGCATTGGGTTCCAAATAT
>CBDUTM010000041.1:0-8812 GCA_965369985.1 uncultured bacterium
ATTATCCTTCTTTATAGTTTATCCCGGTTCGGTTCAGGCTCAAGATAAAGATAAAAAGAAAGATGAAGTCCCCGCTTCGCATGAGTATATAGATATAAAAAGAGTAGATCTCTCGGAAGTTGAAGATTATTTGATTAAAAAAGTATCCGGCAGGACAACCTCACTTCAAAAATTACCGAACTTTGTATTGGAAGATACGACAGGCAAGGTCCAGGATTTTTATAAATTTTTAAAAGGTAAAAATATCGTGTTACTTACTTTTTTACGAGCTGATTGCCCGAACTCACATTTTGAGCTCCCCAATATTGAAAAGAATTATGAAAAATTTAAGTCGAAAGGATTCGATGTTTTCTCTATAATGGAATACTCATCCGACGATCTATTAAAAAATTATTTGACGACCTACAATCCCGGGATCACTACTACTTTGGGTACTCGCACGAAAGAGGATGAAGATATCCGTTTTCTAACCGACCATTACCGCCTGCGGAAATCCTTGGGCGATACACGAAAATGGGGAACGCCATTTAGTTTTTTGATCAAAGATGGTGACCTCAGGAACGTTTGGTACGTGGGTGGCGAATTCAATCCGGGCGATTTAGAGAAATTTCTTGAGGAAAATCTTTAGTCGGAGGATGCAAAAGCTTTTTCGGCGTATCTGATGATCTCCTTAGCCACATCAATTCCTGTAGTCCGTTCGATACCTTGTAATCCGGGTGAAGAATTCAGCTCGATTATGATCGGTTCACCCGGAATATCGAAAAAATCCACACCGGAAACCTCAAGCCCTAATACTTTTGTCGCTCTTATTGCTGTTTCCTCTTGAATCTTTGTGAGAACCACTCTCTTTCCGGTGCCGCCGCGATGAATGTTCGCCCTGAACTCTTCGGGCGCGGCTTCTCTCTTCATAGCAGCAACTACTCTGTCCCCGACAACAAAAGCACGTACATCACGACCTCGTGATTCAGCCACAAACTGTTGAATTAGAATATCCTGTCCGAGGTTCCAAAGTGTATCAAGCGTAGATTCAAAAGATTCCTTAGTCTCGGATAGTATAACGCCAATGCCCTGAGTTCCTTCAATTAATTTAAGCACAGCAGGCGGTCCGCCGGTAAGTTGAAGAGCTCGCTTAAGTTGGTTCGGGTTTCGCGCCATAACCGTTTTCGGAATGTGGATCCCCTCGTAATCTAATATTTGCAAAGCGCGCATTTTATCCCGGGAGCGGCTGATAGCATCAGAATCGTTGATCACTCTTGATCCGAGTATCTGAAATTGCCGGACGACTGAAATTCCATAGTTTGTCAGCGAAGCGCCGATACGGGGGATAATGACATCAGGCGGTTTAATTTTTCTGCCGTTATAATAAATAGAATGCTGGGATTGCCCAAGATTGAGTTGACATTTCAACGGATTATATACTATCACGGTGTGCCCTCTTTCGCGGGCTGTATTGCGTATTCTCTTAGTAGAATAAATTCTACTACCTTTTGATAAAATACCTATTCTCATAATTGTTCTGCCTGTGCCTTAGCACGCAATAGTGTTTCTACCGCTTGTTCGTGAAGTAACCCGTTCGTTACGAGAATATCTCCGGTTTCAACATCAAATGACTCTCCAAATGGGGAACTAATTTGTCCCCCCGCCTCCTGTAAAATAATGCTGCCTGCGGCAATATCCCAGGGTTGTAACATAAATTCATAATAAATATCAAATCTTCCGTTTGCGGTATAACATGCGTCAAGGGCAGCGGAGCCGAGCCGGCGTAAACCCTGTGCATTGATCAGCATCTCCCGAACGCCTTCTATTACTAAGTCCAAAATATCCTCTGATTCATAAGGAAATCCTGTAGCCACGAGAGCACGGTTTAACTCACTCACCTTTGAAACGAATATTTGTGCATCGTTCAGGTAAGCACCCTTGCCTTTAGCAGCACTGAATTCCTCATTATGATAGGGATCGAATACCACTCCGGCGTTTATCTCACCGTCAGATTCATATGCAATGGAGACGCAATATCCCGGAAGTGAATGTACAAAATTAGTTGTGGCGTCAAGCGGATCAACGATCCATCTCTCATTTTGCCGACCATGTGAATCCTCTATCTCCTCCGATGTAATATGAATAGCCGGAGAATGCTTGGATAAAACTGTTAATATTGCTTCTTCTGATTCCCGGTCGGCATCCGAGACCAAATCAATTCTACCCTTGAACTCAAGTTTCCCGATATTTCCAAGACGCTTTTGAAGAGCCTTACCACCTTCTTGTGCAGCTAATCGAGCGATTTCAAGATGGTCTACACTCAACTCACTTACCTTGGTATTTGGAAATATATTCCTTCGTCAGTTTCACAAGTAACGGCGTCAACAGCAGTATTGCTATTAAGTTAGGAATTATCATAAATCCAAGCGCAATATCTCCCAATGTCCAGGCGAGATTTATCGTGAGATTCGCTCCGATAAAAATTGCTATGGAAAAAACTATCCTGTAAGGAGTGATCCCTTTTCTACCAACAAGAAATTCAACGCTTCTGTCTCCGTAATAGCTCCATGCAATAGCTGTGGAGAACGCAAACAGTATCACCGCGAACGTGATGAAATAATTACCCCAATTCCCCGGTAGACCTGTACTGAACGCCTGAGCGGTAAGATTCGCGCCTGTCAGGAGCATCAATCCTTTAATTGCCAACGATTCATCATTAGCGGATAGGTCGATCTTACCTTCGTTAGTTAATCGTATAGTTCCTGTATAGGCGGATTCTATGCCCTCCATTCCTGATAAAGTCATAACTTTAGGAGAGCCGATATCTCCTTTCTCACGGAATAGCCACACATCTTCCTGAATTACACCATCCTGAACAGTTACAGCACCCGGATGCGGAAGTTGCTCATCCACATTATAAAGATCAACACCTTCAGGAGAGCCGTTATAAAAGACCACATCCGCGAGGTTGGCACCTGACACGCGGTTATCATATTGACTGTGCCAAACACCTGTAGTAATTATCACCAATCCGGTCATTGTGCAAATAGTGAGAGTATCAAGAAACGGACCCATCATACCGATAATTCCTTCCCTGACCGCCTCTTTGGTTTTAGCCGCTGCGTGAGCAATAGGTGCAGAACCCTGACCTGCCTCGTTTGAAAACAATCCTCTCTTAATACCCCACACTAACGTCATAGCCCAGGCAGAACCGAAAAATCCGCCCATCTTTCCTTGCGGCGTGAAGGCGCCGTCAAGAATTTCTCTCAAGGCAGAAGGGATTCCTTCTGCATTCACAAATAAAATGTATAATGCTGAGAGTACATATAAAACAGTCATAAACGGCACAAGTTTGCTTGTAACTCTTGCAAGTCGTTTGATACCTCCAACTACCACGAGCGCCACCAAAATAGCCATTACTAAACCAGTTGCAAAAGGCTGTATACCGAAATCACGCTCTACGGCTGAAGCGACAGTATTGGATTGCACCATATTGGGAGTGTTGAATGATCCGATAATCAAAACGATAGCGAACAACACTGCCATCCATTTGAATTTTGATCCAAGGCCGTGCAATATGGTATACATCGGTCCGCCTGAAGCAGATCCGTCCTCATTTATTACACGAAATTTGTGAGCGAGAGTTATTTCAGCGTATTTTGTTGCCATACCGAAGAATCCAGTTACCCAGATCCAAAAAAGTGCTCCGGGACCACCCCAGTGAATGGCGGTGGCAACACCTGCTATATTTCCTATTCCTATGGTAGCAGACAGAGCTGTTGATAATGCTTGAAAATGAGTTACATCACCGTCATCATCGGGTTCGTCAAATTTTCCTCTGATGATATCAACGGCGTGACGAAATTGTGTGAACTGTATAAGTTTCAGACGAAATGTAAGAAATATTCCGGTGCCTACTAATAGTACTATAGTAAACCAGGGTTTGATGTCTGAGCTTCCCCAGATATAAGCGTTAATGGAATCTAAAAAATTCTGAACCTCGTGCATTTGTTCTCCTTGACGGTGATGCTACATTACCCGGCATTCCGCAGCTTTTCTGCCTCAAATATCAACCAAATACAATATTATATAATAAAATCAAATTCTCTTTCATCCAACATTCCAAGAGAAGTTCGATAATAGTTATTTAATGTCGATTAGTCAAGTCCATTTAATGGATGTCTATCATTTGAGTATATCGTCTTTTATATTTGGATTAGATTACAATAATAAATATATTTCTCACATTATCGATTTAGGACTATATTGATAATAATTACTATTAAGAACTAGAGGTATGGGGTTATGAAACTTTATGTAGGAAATTTGCCACCTGAAGTCGGTGCTGATGAATTACTAAAACTTTTTGAAAAACAGGGCTGGGTGGACTCGGTGGAAATCGTCAAAGAGCATGAGAATGGTAAATCGCTGGGATTCGGATTTGTAGTTATGTCTACCTTCACCGATGCACAGAAAGCTATTGAAGGCTTAAACGACAAGGAACATTTCGGTCGAATATTAGATGTACACGAAGATAGAAGGGATAGACTTGATAGACGTGAATTCACCGAACGTCGAAATGGAGTACCAAGAAGAAAACTTTCCGATAGGCGCGAAAGCTCTGAAAGGCGGGATGATGATAACCGGCGACATGATCTTTAAGCCTAAGAAAGCCTTATATTTATATCTTATTTAACATACCAATAAAAAAAGTTCTGAAAATATCAAAATCAGTTTTATTTGGAATTGTATTCGCAATTATCATGTTATTCCCGACAGAGATAATATTTGCCGATAATGGAAAACAGGTAAAAAAACCTGTTGGTAAAGGGCCGAGTGTAATAGCTCAATATTTATTAGACACGCGGGAATTCAATTCTCTCGCAATATATGTTTCCACAAGTCGTCTTCCTTTAGGATTATCAATTTGGGGATTTACGGAGGTGAATGGCACCCAATATAAATCCGATGATAGATTTAATCTTACACGGTCATTATCCGAATATCGATTCTCGTTTGCCCAATTAGGACAAAAACTTAAGATAAAAGGTTTAGTGGCGCAGGTCGAATACAATGATATAACACCGGGAGGGGGAGAAATTCTTCGGTTTGGTGTAGCCTATCGACATAAATTGACGATCCCCTCAGTTGGAAAACTTGGCGGATTAGACGGCTGGCTTCAATGGCGTGCTCATCCTTATGAAACCGACGGTGACGGCGGACAAGCGAGTTTGATCTATTTTATCCCTCTTCACAAAAAGGCGCATATAAACGGCTGGATAGATCTGAATTATGCCGAAGGTCATAGCCCACGCTGGGTGGTAGGTCCGTTTCTGAATCTATACTTACATCAAAGCCTTTGGGCCGTGCTAAGATACCGATATAACGGTGTCGAAGATGCCTTTGGATTAGACGGTACAGGCTGGGCATTGGGATTGCGGGCTGATTTTTAACTAAGATCTATTTATAAATTAAAAAATATTTGCAATTTGTACAAATAAACATGTACTTCTAGTGCGGAAGACCAGTAGTGTTATTATTTTTTGAACCAAAACAGTTAGCCGGAATAGGAAAGTGCCGATTGGCATTAGCAATTAATTCATTGAATAAAATAAAGTTCATATTCTTATTCAAATTAAAACGGAGAAGCAGATGAAATTATCACTGAGTTTAATAATGATTGTAATGATAACAGTTTCGTGCGAGGGTCCGACTGGCCCGGTCGGTCCGGAAGGCGAGCAAGGAATAGCCGGTGAGCAAGGGCTGACGGGTGAGCAAGGGCTGCAGGGAGAGAGAGGAGTGTCAAGGATAATGTTTGACAAGACCATTGCACTCACTGATTATTTTCTTAGTACGCTTTTTGTAGATAATCTCGGTCAACCGGTGCAGATGGCTGGAATTACACATGACAGCATTAAGGTAACAAGTGATATCAGCGTATTTATTAATAGAGGTACGGTGCAAATCTGGAATCCGGCATTTTATCAGGCGGAACTGACTGATGGTAGGTTGGGCTTGGTGGATATAAATGCCAATATCTATCTTGGTGAAACGTTAAGAATTATCGTAACAAATTAAACTCAAGAAAAGGTTATCATCTGCAATAGTAAAAGGGAGTATTTTATAGAATGATATTAATTAATATGTTAATTCCGTTATTTGCAATCCTATTTTTCTTATCTCCGAAACTTGAAGTAGGAAATACAGCACCGCTGTTTACCGGATTATCTACAGGCGGTAAGTCGATCTCTCTTGATGAGTATCGCGGCAACTGGGTTGTGCTTTATTTTTATCCAAAAGCCTTTACATCAGGATGTACGGCTCAGTCGTGTAGTTTGCGGGATAAATACGAAGTTTTAGTTGCGAATAAGGCAAAAGTTATTGGCGTCAGTTTTGACGATATAAAGACGCAAGAGGATTTCAAAACGGCTCACAATCTTCCGTTTGATCTGATCAGTGATCATGATAAGAAAATCGCTAAACTTTATAACGCAGTGGGTACGTTAGGTCTATATCCTAAACGGATAACCTATATTATAGATCCTGATGGAAAGATAGCCTATATCTTTAAAAAGATAGATACGAAAAATCACTCGGAAGAAGTGATCGCTGTTATTGAAAAGCTGGATGATAAGCCGGAGTGAGGAGTCTATCGTCAAAATACTGTTTTGGCTCCATTGGTTAAGAATATGAGCCAACCTGGACTACGCTAATCAACATCAATCAGCACAATTCTTAAAGAAAAGATTTATTGATTCCAGGAACTTAACGCATGAAGTATTGTTTATTAAAGAAATTTTGTCGTATTCTCAAGACTACAATAATACTTTAATATCCGTATTTTTAGCTAATCAACCCGGGGGGATACAAATGAAAATCCTGCAAAGGTTATCTCTAATAAGTCTTCTATTGCTGTATGTTACCATGCTTGGCTGTTCAAATGAAGTCGAAAACGTTGCTACCTCAGCCGATGGTGTACCCATTAGCTTCAGTGTCTATGGTGAAGGTACTCCGGCAATTGTTTTGGTTCACGGATGGTGCTGGGGTCAGAATAATTGGAATGGACAGATCCAGGAATTGTCACAGCAGAATAAAGTTGTTACAATTGATCTTGCGGGATTCGGAAAATCCGGTCACGGTCGTACTGACTGGACTATGGAAGCATTCGGAGAGGATGTGGTTTCGGTCGTTGAGAAGCTCGATCTTAAACAGGTAGTACTTGTAGGATTCTCAATGGGGGACAAAGTTATAGTTGAAGCTGCACGACTTATGCCGGAACGTATTATTGGATTAGTAGGGGTTGACAACTTCCATAATGTGGAGCCGACTTTAACAGATGAACAGATTGATGGATTCTTAGCTCCCTTCAGTGTTGATTTCGCCGGCTCTTTAAATGCAATGTTACTTTCCATGGTTATCCCTAATGCTGATTCTACCAGAGTTCTTGAAAAAGTGAGGGCTGAATTAGGCGGATGCGCCGCGCCTCCTGATATTGCGGTGATCGTGCTCGCGAATTATTTTAAACACGATATGACGGAGTCACTCAGAGAGATAAAAGTTCCTATTCACTGCATCAACTCTGATTTTATTCCCACAGATATAGAAACCGCACAACGCTATGTTTCTTCATTCAAGGTCGAAATAATGACAGGAGTTGGGCATCTACTTCTCTGGGAAGATACTGCTAAGTTTAATCGACTGCTAAGTGAAGTAATTAAGACATTCGAATCTTCTTAATGCTTTTACTGACCGGTCCCCAATAGCTAATACATTTAGTGATGGCGGATCTGTGTGGCGAAAATGAGTCAACCTGAAGATCACGAATCATCAAACAACGGTAAAGATCGTGGTGGTTGGGGCTTGCCCCGACACCGATATTATAAGTAGAATGCGGTCAGGGCGAGTCCTAACCCGCACAAAGAAAATCATTGAAATAGGGAGAATCATAAAAGTATAAAGAAAATCATTGAAATTGGGGGAGCCATAAAAGTTTAAGACTGTTTAATTCAGCTCAATTTTAGTACGAACATAAATATTGAAGTTCTGTAGTAATAATTCATATCTTGAGAAACACCAACTCATAAATTACAGAAGGGAAAAGTCCATGGAAAAGATAAACATTAAAATGGTATTGCTGGGAGGTTTACTGGCAGGTCTGGTAATCAATATTGGTGAGTTTATACTTAATGAACCCATTTTGGGAGACGCCTGGATGGCGTGGACAAAATCGATGAATCTACCTGAAATGAATGAGAATGTAATTATATTCTATGTTGTATGGTCCTTTTTAGTTGGTATTGCAATAGTTTGGCTTTACGCAGCTATAAGACCCCGTTTTGGTGCGGGTGTTCGGACCGCAGTGATGGCGGGTTTATTCATGTGGGTAACGATGTGGGCTCTGGGATTCGGAAGTATGGTGATTCAGGGAATATTTCCCACCGACTTAATAGTAACATCAGTTATTTGGGGTCTGTTCGAAGTACCGCTTGCAGCGGTCGCCGGAGCCTATTTGTATAAAGAATAGAGACTAAAAAATGAATTAAGATCAGTGTGGCGAAAATGAGCCAACCTGAACATCACTGATCGACCAATTGAAAAATCTTTGATTTCTAAAGTAAAATCAAGGATTATGGTTCAATAACTTTCGTAGCGGGGGTAGGATTTCCCGCATATTGCGGGACAATTCCCGCCTATGGCGGGGTTTCCGAAGGAACTCCTTGGGAGGAACCTACGACCTTTGGGCTATGAGCCTAATGAGCTACAATCTTACCAAATCCGGACGCCAGGATATATCTGGTGTTTTTACTCGCCCTCTTTGACCTCGATGATCTCG
>CBDUTM010000042.1:0-8796 GCA_965369985.1 uncultured bacterium
CATCGCAGTGGCTGCTGCGTCTCCTCCAACTTTCAGGAATGCCATACCTGTGGAAGAAGCGTCTCCTGCATAGAGCGGTTCTATCAAAAAAAGAGCAAGCATAGATATTTGCAATATTCTCATTTAAAAGATAAACTCCCAACTGAACAGGTGGGTTCCACCCTCACCGCTGATTTCCTGCAGGAACGCGTAATTAATCTCAGTTTCAATGCTATTGGGAGCAGAATATAATAGCCCGCCTCCGAATGCGATCCTGTCATCGTTGGTACCTATTCTCAAGGCGTACAGATCATTAATTTGATATTCCAAACCGAGTCTGAGCCTCTCCTGCAGCTTCTGGTTAAATTCAAATGTCGTGGAAATGAGATATTTGTCTTTAAGAATATAAGAGGCTCCGGTATTGATAATGTATGGAATGGAATCAACGGAAGTCGTTCCCCGTGAAAAGATGTTCTGTGTATCCCAACCCAACGCGCCATCCGTGTCCTTTAGCTGAATTCCGACCTTTAAGTTTTCTAATGGAATAACCATAAGACCCATATCAAAGAATAGATCATCAGCTGAAACATTCTTAAAACCGAGATCAAGATTATGGTTAATGATCTTAATGGTTAACCCCAGCGAAACTTTGTTATGAAATCTGTTTGCGAAGGAGAGACCGAAAATATTCACTGATTCGCTTAAATCATATATGTGGTTACCTGAAAAGTCTCTTCCATCTATCTTATCAACTCCGGCACCGAGCCAAAATAAAGAGAGACCGGCCTGGGGTCCTAATCTTTGCGAGTAAGAGATGTACTGTATTTTTCTGTCCAGAGAGAGTAAAGAATATGAGGAGGAAAAATGCCTTTTCTCTAGAAACGGCAAACCGGCGGGATTATAATATGACGCAAATCCATCATCTGCCACAGCCGTTTGCGCGCCACCCATTGCGATAGCCCGTGCGCCGAGACCCATCCTGAGAAACGCTCCGGCGAGACCACCCTCGCCCTGAGCTGACAGCGTGACAGGCAAGATGAAAAACGTTAATAGAAAAATCGCTCGAATCATTTTATTCTATCACCATAACCTTACCCCACTGTACTTCGCTTCCACCGGAATCGTGATCGATGATGATCTTATAAAAATAAGTTCCATTCGCCACGATAGATCCGAAATCATTTTTCCCATTCCAGACATCGTCCCACTCACGTTTAGATCGGGCTACACCACTTACCGCTTCAGTTACAAGCGTCATGGAAAAATCATATATTCTTATCGTAACTGTGGATGGCTGATCTACTGAGTAATGGAAGCGAACATGACCGTCTCCACCGATAGTGTTATGCCGTGCGGGAGAGAACGGGTTAGGATAAGAGTAACTTTTTACACCTCCGGATGAGGATACAGGAGCCGTTGCCCTGAGAAGAGTCCAATCAACTCCATTGTTTTCAGTAAAAATAAGACCGTCAGCTGCTCCTCCCCAAAGTCTACCATCAGCTGCGCCCCTCACCGAAAAAAATGAGGATGTATAAAGTGGTGATCCGGTAATTAGATCATGGATAGGAGGAAAAGATGCCCAGCTCAATCCGCCGTCAATGGATTTAAAGAGTCCGCTATCCGCGGCGGCGTAAATCACTGAATCTACCGATCCGAAGTTCCATACCCTTTCGCCCGGCAAAACAGAATTCCAGCTGTTTCCGCCGTCGCTACTAAAAGTAACTCCTGTTAATTCCGTCGGTGAATTTGGTCGGGTAGCTGCAAGAATAACTTCTTTTCCTTTCCAGAAATGTCTATGCATAGCAACTGCCCAGCTGCCGGTTATTCCTCTGTTCGCAGCATTAAATTTGTACCAGGAAAGCCCGCCGTCGGTAGATCTGTTAATCCCTCCTGCAGTCCCGATATACACAGTATCGCCCCAGGCAATGACAGAAAACGGTCTGTGATTTAAGTTTCCTGATACGTTGAAGTTAGAGTTGCTAACCGGGCTAAGATCAAAATTATGGTCGGATGTTAGAGTGAGAGAATCTGCTGAATCCGGAGGGAGAACGATCCGCTCCCAGCTCTTTCCAAGGTCGGTGGATCTTCTTGATCCGCCTGCGAATGAAGTAATGTATATTGTGCCGTCATTTAAAATAGCTGCGTCAAATGTTACATTATCAACTTCCAGGGTCACAGGCAAAGCGTCTATTGTGTCTCCAAATACAATCGCAAAATCGGCGTCCGCTGAATCAATTGGTTGATCAATGTGCAGCCAAGTGGAACCGTTGTCTGTGGATATGCTGATACCGCTTCCGGTGGCATTTGATTCATCCACATCCGGATCGTCAAACGCAGAAGCAACGACTATTGTATTCCCCGAAACAGCTAGCGCTGAAATTCCACCGAATCCAATATCGATCTGATCAGGGGTAAATTCTTCAAAGGTATTACCATTGTCTGAAGTAGAATTTAGCCCTTTACCTGTTCCGATCCACATTGTGTTCAAATCATTTATCCGAATATCTGTGACTGAATTTCCGAGGAGGCGCGTACTTTTTCGTAAAAAATCCTGATCGTATATACGATAATCGTGAATGATCTGTCCAAAAGAATTTTCGACCGAAAATATGGTTGAGAGCGTAATTAGCACAGAAAATGAAGTTAATTTAATTTTCATAGTGGATCTGTTAAGGTTACCGGAACGAGAAGTTCGTCGCTTATAAGACCGGAGAAATCTTCCGCAGTAATGATAAAAGTAAAAACTCCGATGCTTCCGCCGGCGCTGGTGGGGTTTGTGGGCTGTTTCACAGAATAAATTCCGTCCCCTGCATTTATATCACCGAATTCTCCGTCGTCACGCAGGAAAAACAACGGACTTTTAACAGTCAATGTGTCATTAGGAGGGAGAACTTCGTATGTTACTTTAAGGATGTCAGACAATCCATTCGAATCCGATGCCATCACTTCTAAGAAAATAGTGTCCCCAGCCGCGATGATGTTAGTGATTGAAACTAATTTTAACTCCGGCGTGAAGATGTTAAGATTGTAAAAAATTTCTGAGGAATCACTGACATTGGACTCTAGATCTACGGCGAAAAACAGGAAATTTATTACACCGGAATCCAATCCCGGCGATAACGGAGGGATTAGAGCGGAGTATCGACCATCATTAATGATGATATCACCGTCAGTGCCGTTATCGTTAAGAACACCCGTTGCATAAAGTCCAACGTTATCAGGACCGAAAAATTCGTACGATACGCTATCGATATCAGATAGGCCCTGTGGGTCGCTGATCTCCGCCTCAAGAAAAAACTGCTGAGTGGTTTGATTTAAAATAGCATTCACTGATAAAATCGATGGTTTAACATCTCCGGTGTTGCTTTGAGGCTCGCCCGGAAATTTTTCCTCGCAGGCGGATAAGGAGAATAGAAGCGCTACTATCATAAAAGATCGTAGCGTCAATGAACTTAAATATGTATTCTTCATCGTAGAAATTACGCAGAAATATAAAGGCATATCTTGGATTTGTCAAGTATGTAAGCGATTATTGGAAAGATTTATATTTTGTTAGCTGATAACAAATGTGAATATACTTGATAAAATGCAACTTAAAAGCTTATAATTGCGTAATAGCTAATAGACTATTCAATGTTGAAAAAATTGATACATATTGCTCTGATAATTCTGATCGCCGCAATTGGAATGGCGCAGTTTTACGATAATCATCATATTAAAAGAAACACTGAATTAAGTTTTTCTTCTTGCGAGAATGAAGAACATGGACACAGTGATTATAGTGGCACTCATATTTGCTTCCTGTTACGAAGAAATAATCAGAACGAATATCTTATTCCTGAGCAATATATTAACGAGTATAATTCCCAGAACCAGCCGGTTTTAGCTGAAGATGTAAAATATAGTGAGAACCGTTTAGCATCTCTCTTTTCGGAGAGAGCTCCTCCAGCATAAACCTCTTCTAAGATTAATTAAACAAAATTTTTCGTATTAACGACCGTGCAGTAATGCGGTCAAAAGGAGCAGGTTTTTGAAACATATTTTATTTTTTATAGCATTCAATTGTATTAACTCATCTCTGATTTTTGCGCAGGATGCAAAATTCGATTCTTCATCATCGGACAGTGTGGATAGTGCGTTAGAGGCAGAATTAGCACGAATGCTGTTGGGTGATGATGACAAACAGCCGAAAACAGAATCAGTTTTTCGGGCACAAGGTTCTTCTAGTCGCGGTGGAATGAATATGAATCCTAATATAGGCATAATTTCAAAATTCACGGCTGATGCATTAGCGGACGGAGAATTCGGGCAAGTAATCGGAGAAGGAAAAGAGGGATTTACTCTCCACGAAGTTGAAATTTCCTATCAGATGGTCATTGATCCATATGCGCGTGCAGACATATTTATGGCTGTGATTCCCGACGAAGAAGCGGTGGAACTCGAGGAAGCCTTTATAACACTTTTGGAATTGCCGTCGGCGCTAAAAGCTAAAATCGGAATATTCAGATCCAAATTCGGAAGGCTGAATCAAATTCACCCGCCTGAAGTGCCGTTTGCGGACTATCCGCTGCCGCTCGAGATGTATTTCGGAGATGAGGGTTTAGTTGAAACAGGTATATCAATAAGCTATCTCGTTCCCAATCCGTGGGACTTATTCTGGGAATCAACTTTTGAAGTGACCAATGGAGACAACGAGATCGCATTTAACGGAAACGCTACGAACGATATTGCGTACACAGGACACCTCACGACATTCTGGGACATGGGAGAGAACGCTACCATTGAGGTTGGAGGATCTGTTGCTTCCGGAAAGAATGATAATATAGGCATCAGGAGAACAGAGATATTTGGAGTTGACCTCACCTATAAATGGAAGCCGTTGAGGCAAGGTTTGTATCGTTCATTCATATGGCAATCGGAACTCTTCCTGGTCAACAAAGATTTCGGCGCATCCGAAAATGCGAAGGCTACCGGGTTTTATTCTTATCTTCAATGGCAGCTAAGCAGGAGATGGTTTGTCCTGGGAAGATACGACAGAGCAGAACAAGTAGGAAACGCCGATAAGCTAGAACAAAAATATATAAGCGCGCTGACTTTTTTCCCAAGCGCATTTCAGACAATACGGCTCCAATCCACAACAAGCAGCTACTCGAATGGCGAAACAAGTACTCTTTTATCGCTTCAAATTAACTTTGCCATCGGAGCACATGGCGCACATAATTATTAATCATCGGAGAAATAAATGATTCATAAAAGTAAAATTTTAATATTAGCAGCATATACATTTTTATCAGTAAGTCTCACAGAAGGAAAAATAAAAGTTGTCGCAACGCTCCCGAATTTTGCGGCGATCGCGAGAGAAATAGGTGGTGACAGAATTGATATTTCGACGATTGCAAAAGGATATCAAGACCCGCATTTTGTGGATCCTAAGCCGAGTTTTATCATAAAAATGAAAAAAGCTGATGTTTTGATCTGGGCAGGGCTTGATTTAGAAGTTGGGTGGCTTCCGCCACGTCTTGCAAATTCACGGAATTTCAAAATTCTATGGGGTGGAATAGGAAATGTGGACGCATCGCAAGGAATGCATCTTTTAGAAGTTCCGAATGTCCCGGCGGCTCAGATGCGAGCAGGCGGTGATATTCATGTATTTGGTAATCCGCATTATTGGATGGACCCTAAAAATGCAATCGTAATAGCTGAAAATATTACATTGGCGTTGATAAATGCTTCACCGTCTGACGCAGAATATTTCGACAGTCGAAAAGATAGATTTATCTCAAAATTAAACGAATCACTGAGCGGATGGGAAGCACGTATGAAACCGTATCGAGGAAGGAAAGTAATCGCCTATCACAATTCCTGGCCATATTTCGAGGAACGTTTCGGTTTTGACATTGTTCAGTTTATAGAGCCGAAGCCGGGTATCCCACCAAGTCCAAGGCATCTTGTGCGACTGATCAAGAAAATGAAAAACGAAAAAATAAAAGTTATTATTATATCTCCGTACTTTAGCAACAAACCCGCAAATGTACTTTCGGATAAAGTCGGAGGCAAAGTCATTAAGATGGCGCCTTCCGTAGGCGCTTTTGATGGCATTGATAGTTATTTTGACCTATTCGATTTTAATCTGAATAGTCTGATTGACGCATTCGAATGGGAAGATGGGGCCTTATAATAATTTCAATCTATAGATATTAACAGGAGATAACAGTGCTTGAATTGATTTCACTACCGCTATTCGCCGGATTTTTAATAGTTGCGATACACTCCTATCTCGGTATCCATATAGTAGAGAGGAAAGTAATATTTGTCGATCTTGCCTTAGCGCAGATCGCGGCAGCCGGAGCGGGTGTCGGAGTGATTATGGGTTATGAGCTTGGAGGAATAGAAACATTTCTCACGGCACTTTTTTTTACGTTTATAGGCGCAGCGATATTTTCGTTCACAAGAATGAGAAGGGAAGTAGTTCCTCAAGAAGCGATAATAGGCATAGTGTATGCAGTATCGGCTGCAATATTCATTCTTCTCATGGACAGTGCTCCGAATGGAGCCGAAGAAGTGAAGGGAATGCTTGTTGGATATATTTTACTGATAAACTGGGACGACATATGGCGAATTGCTCCTCTTTATCTGCTTGTTGGAATTTTTCACATTATCGTGAGAAAAAAGATGTTATTTATTTCTCAAAACCCGGAAGCAGCGTTTAAGGAAGGAATAAACGTTCGGCTGTGGGATTTTGTGTTTTACCTTTCGTTCGGTGTAGTAGTTACAACTGCAGTTCAGGTTGCCGGAGTATTGCTTGTTTTCGCTTATCTGGTTGTTCCTGCCGTCAGTGCGATGCTGTTTACCAAAGATATAAAGAAGAGATTACTGATAGGCTGGTCATTAGGACTGCTGGGTAACTTTCTCGGGATGTATTTTTCCGTTCAGTTCGATCTACCAACGGGAGCAGCCATCGTCACTACATTCGGATTAATTATCGCAGCTGCCGGATTATTCAAGAATCTATATTACAGATTTTTCATGCCGCAAACGGAAAATTAAATCTATCATATCTCCCTGAGATATAATTCCAATTGACTTGTTTATATAGAGTCGAGAATCTTAAATTCATATTGAATGTGCCGGGGGAGTATTCGATTAAATTCCGGAGAATATGAGGCTATCGCAATTATTGACAATAAAACAAGGCTGATCAGATATGGATTTTAGTTTACCTGAAGAAATTGTAATGCTCCGTGATATGGCAAAAAAATTCACGGATAAGGAGATACGTCCCCTGGCGGATAAAATTGACAAGGAAGAAAAAATTCCTAAAGAGCTTATCAAAAAATTAGCAGACACAGGTCTGATGAGCGTTATCATCCCGCCGGAATATGGAGGAGGTGGATTTGGCGAACTTGGTTACTGTGCTATGCAGGAAGAGATATCGCAGGGTTGTGCCTCCACTTCAACATTTCTCGGTGCGCACCTCTCCATCGGGTCACAGAGTATCGTACTTTTCGGCTCCGAAGAAACGAAGAAAAAATATCTCCCGCGACTTTCAACCGGAGAACTGATCGCCGCATATTCACTGACGGAAGCAGGTTCCGGCTCGGACGCCAGCGCAATGAAGACAAAGGCGGTATTCGACGGCGAGGATTGGATACTGAACGGGACAAAAATATGGGTCACGAACGGTTCTCTGGCTGATGTGATCGTTGTGTACGCATTAATGGAAAAAGACGGGGAAGATCTGGGTCCCGGCGCTTTTGTTATAGAAACAGCCGGCAAGGGCTTCAATGTTGACAAAATTGAAGGAAAAATGGGAATAAAAGGTTCAGAAACAGCCGCTATCAGTTTCTCGGATTTTCATATTCCGAAAGAAAATATCCTTGGTGAACCGGGACAGGGATTCAAGATAGCGCTGACAATTCTTGATGTGGGGAGATTGGGTTTGGGCGCTACTACAATGGGACAGGCAAAAGAAGCGCTGCGACTAAGCACAAAGTATGCTCAACAGCGCGAACAATTCGGACAACCGATAGCAGAATTTCAAGCTATACAGTGGATGCTGGCAGATATGACAAACGATATTTATGCGATGGAAAGTATTTTGTACCGGACTGCCGCAGCCTATGACGAAGGAAAACAGGTTACGCGCGATGCCTCATGCGTTAAATTATTTTGCTCGGAAGCGTTGGACAGAATTGTGGATAAAGCCGTGCAAATTCATGGTGGTATGGGATATTCGAGCGAATTGAAAATTGAACGGATGTATCGTGATGCCCGTATAAACAGGATTTTTGAAGGAACAAACGAAATTCAGAGGCTTGTCATTGCAAGAGAAACCCTCCGGCAGGGCGGGTATTGAGTCAAAGTAAAATAATTTTCTCGAAGGTTGGTTTCATAATCAGATAGCAGCTTCGTTGACATTCGGCGAGTCTTTATGTATGTTTTTACGATGAACTATTTTCTTCTCGCAGCTATGTTTTTACTTTTTTCGGGGTGTGACTCTATTTTCGGCACACGGGAAGCTGAAGATCCGAATGATGATGTTACCAGAAGCTTATGGAAACAACCGACTACCCCTGAAATTGTGTTGATAAATATGTCCAATGCCTTTTTGGAGCGCAATTCTGATAATTATATGCGTTGTTTGACAGATCCATCCACCTCAGGAAGAAATTTTTTGTATATTCCCGACCAGGAAACGGCGATCAGTAATCCGGGTTCATTTGCAGAGTGGGGTCTTGATGAAGAGAGACTTTATATAAACTTCATTTTTTCGAACTCATCACTACCTACCGGCGCTTTATCGCGTTTAGTGTTCAC
>CBDUTM010000043.1:0-8753 GCA_965369985.1 uncultured bacterium
GTATTGTAAATATGACACCAGCTGCCACCGATTCGCCTGATGAAGCCGCGGTCTGAACGATATTGTTTTCAAGTATATTAGAATTCTTAAAGAATCGGAGAACGGCCATCGATATTACCGCAGCAGGTATAGATGCGGAAACAGTAAGCCCTGCAAACAAACCGAGGTATGCGTTTGCTCCTGATAAGATTACTGCAAGAAAAATACCTAAAATTATAGCTCTTACGGTTATTTCGGGTAGATTTGTACCTTCTGAAATATAAGGGATGATCTTATTGCTGTTTGAATCTGTTTGTGAAGACATTCAATTCTCCGTATTAACAATTAGTATATGGTTAAAACCGCTTACAATAATTGCAGATTATTAAGGCGTAAACTGTGACAATTAGTATTTATAGTATAAATAATGGGATAATTATACACTTTGGGTGATAATTTGTCAAGAGCAAAGCGTGATTTCTAAACATCCTTTCATTAAGAATTCTTACCAATATCGATAATTTATTGACTTATTATGGCAGCATGCCACCGATTATAGATGAAATCAATTTGTGGCATTAATTAATCTACACGAACGTAAGAATGTATTATTACAGAGGTTAGGGATAGATATATCGATTAAGCAGTATGTATGGCATATAATTTGCACACTATATGGTGTAACGCTAAAACGAGAAATAGAAAGAAATTGTTAAACTTTTCTTATTTAAATGCGTTAAATAAAGTAGATGAGGAAATACAAATGGTAACAGCACTACGACATAAAGATGAAAATTGGGAACTCCCAAGGCAACTGCATGAGACAGAAGCAGAGGTCGTTGAGTATCTAATCTGCGACGTATGTGGGACATATTGGAGTCCCGAGGCTGATGATTATCCCTGGCTGATGAATGATGATTATATTAGCTGTAGTTGCGGCAATCTACTCAGTAAGAAGAGCGATTTAATCTAAGTTGCAAAAACCGGGTTAATCTGGCTCCTCTTACTATCTGGCTGATTTTGTTCAGTCAACCTTGAACTGCAAGTAAAACATGATAACTCTTTTCTAAATTATCCCTCTAACCCTTACTAATCTTTTCTTCTAATTTCGATATCTGTTTTTTTACCTTTTTAATATCTTTGTAGGAAGAATAATTGTTAACGATCTTCTGAAGCGTAGTAATCGCTGCAGAAAGATTCTTCTGCTTTTTCTCCTGGAGCTCTGCGGATTTTAATAACAATCTAATTGCCCTGTCGTCTCGGGGATATTTTTCACTTACAGCCGAGTAATCCTTTATAGCGGCATTCAGATCTTTTAGTTTATTTTCCGCCACATTACCGGCAGCTTCCAATGCTTCAGCGCCTCTTGGGCTGTTCGGATACTTGTTGATTATAAGGTGGTAATAGCTGCGCGCATTGCTTGGGTCATTAACTTTATCTCTTAAGACCTTAGCGGCATAAAAGATGGCTTCAACTACATTTTCATCATCCGGATATTCATTAATAAATCGCTGAATTATCTGAACAGATTCAGGATGTTTCTTGTTTTTTTCTGATTGTGTTCTCGCAGCGCTAAAAAGAGACGTTGGCGCTATCGAGTGGGTTGGATAATTGTCTACCACGGCCAAAAAATTTGTAACTGCTTCAGTGTGTTTTCCCAGCTTATCAGTCTGAATTGTAGCCTGAAGATAAAGCGCATCAGGAACTAATGGACTGGTTGGATAATTTACCGCTACCTTTGAAGCCATTGTGGCAGATTCTTTTTTGTTATTGAGGCGTCTATGAAGATTTGCTGCCCAAAGCGCAACCTGGGGCTGTCTTTCATCGTCCGGTAAAATACTGTTAAAATAATTCACTTCATTCAAAGTCCATAAGTCCAATTTTAATAATTCAAGGTTATATAAAGTCTGAATATAATCGAAGTATTTTGCCGGATATGATTTTTCCTGTAATGGGAGCGCGGCAATTCGAGTTAATTGATCCCGTTTTGCTTGAATCTTCTTATCGATTTTGCCTGAGATTAGACTTACCAGGCTTGCTCTGGCATTATCACCCTTGCTGGAAGAAGGATAGAGGTATATGAATTTTATGTATGAAGCAACAGTTTCATGCTGCATCTTTTTATTTTTATAAAGATCAGCAAGTAATAATTGCACATCTTCTGTGTGTTTGCCTGACCAGTACAATTTTGTAAAGTTATTTAGTTCGTAAATGATGTCATCAAATAGCTCTTTATCTTTCATTTTTACCAGCGATGTCAAATAAGAATAATAGTTATCAGCCGCAGGAGTATCGCTTGCTCGGGATGAAGATGCCTCCGCCATCTGCGCGGTTTTCAATTCTTCGCTCTTTTTTTCAAATTCTGCTGTTAGCTCAGCGGTAATCGCATCCTTAAGAGAATCTTGCTTAATATTAAATTCATCTGTCAAAGATTTACGCAGGGAGTCCAGGCTAACTTTATTGGTCTCATTGAGTAAATTATCGCGTTCAGCAGATTGATCTGACAATTCATTCCTGAGTGAATCAAGCATCGCGTCTACTTTCTCCTTGGAAATTCCGCTCGGGGCAGCCTCAGTTCGGAGTGTATCTTCAGAACTGATACTTGAATCCGTTTCGGTTTGAAGTGAATCTTCACTTTGTCCAAACAAGTATGCGGGAATTAATATCATAATAAGAAGAGTTGTGGAGTAAATAACTTTTAACATATTGTTCCTCATAATCACACGTTCCATTTCGCTATTGAATTATTTTTTAATTTCCAATTGCTTTGAAAATATGAGCGATATATGTTAAAATCTATAATATTAAATATCAATGAATTATGAAGAGTTAAAATAGTCTCATTCTAAATATTTTTATGAACATAATTAGCCGAAATACTATAATAATTATTTTATTAATACCGTCCGCTATTTTGGGACAATCCGGTTCGATATTAATGGATGGAAGATTTTCGGATTGGGATGAAATTGATTATGTTTATCATGATGCTGTTGGCGACGTTGGAGAAGGAAGTATAGATTTTGGCGGAATAAAAATGACTAACGATTTTAATTTTCTCTATCTTTACGTTGAATTAAATAAAGAAGTAAATCTACAATCTTTTTTAAATGCTAATTTATTTATTGATACAGATCTCGATAGCTTAACTGGATTTCAACTGGGAGGAATCGGGGCAGAATTAAAATGGAATTTTGCAGCGAAAAGTGGGTGGTTTTATGCCAATGACGGCAGTGTCTCTATTATCCAATCGAATATAGAACTATTTACTTTCCCGACTGTAAGTTCTGATACCTTTGAAGTCGCATTGGGGTTGAATGTGAAGCCGGATGGTGTAAACAAACTATTTCCGTTAAAGCAATTAAATATCATTCTTGTAGATGAGGATAATGGAGATATTGCTCCGGATTTCGTTGGGGGAATTAATTTCCAGATGCTTCAATTTGTTGACGATTTTACATCCCCGGCTGGGATTCACAAAACGGATTCAACTCACTTTAGGTTTCTTACATGGAACATACTAAATGATAATCTGTTTAATCCTGCGCTGTTTGATGAATACGATCGTGTTCTTAGCGCTTTGGATCCAGATATCATCACATTTCAAGAGCTTCGTTCTCATACCTCGCTCGATCTACAAAATTTAATGGAATCAATATTACCTTCCGAACAGGGAGAAAGCTGGCACACTTTAGTAGACCAAAATGATGTTGCGCTGGCTAGTAGATACCAAATTAGCGGCAGCTGGTTACCTAATAGTTCCAACAGAGCATTTCTTGTGGATTTGTCTCCCACATATACTAAGGATATTCTAATTATCGGGGCTCATCCGCCTTGCTGCGCTAATGATACCGGAAGACAAATCGAAATTGATGGGATAATGGCTTTTTTAAGGGATGCCCGACAACCAACCGGGGAGGTTCGATTGGAGGATAATACGCCGGTAATTTTGGCGGGAGATTTTAATTTAGTTGGAGAGAAGAGGCAGCTTGAAACTTTACTAACCGGTGATATATTAGACAATTCCAGTTGGGGTGTGGATTTTAATCCTGATTGGGATAACACGCCACTTGCAGATGCAATTCCGGTACACACGAACCTTACTCAAACTTATACATGGCGAAATGATCTGAGCTCGTTCAGCCCCGGAAGATTAGATTTTATTATATATACTGACAGCGTCCTACGGATGGATAAAAGCTTCGTTCTCTGGACTGAAGAGATGACTGCGGATACACTCAATTATTATGGACTAATGTCTTCTGATACTCGCTTGACATCTGATCATCTGCCTGTTGTAGCTGACTTCAGTTTTAAAGTGGCAGGCCTAACAGGAGTTATGGATCCTCCAAAAATTCAATCGGTAACTTTCCTGTTGAAACAGAATTATCAAAATCCGTTTAATCCCTCTACCACAATAGATTTTGAATTACAGCAAAGTGGTTTTATAAATCTCGGTATTTATAACATTAAAGGTCAGGAAGTGGCAAGACTTCTTAATGAGCATTTAGCTAAAGGCCTCCATTCCGTTACCTGGAACGCCTCCGGTACGGCCTCCGGCGTTTACTTCTATGTCCTGAAATCCAGCGAGAAAACCGAAATCCGAAAGATGCTCTTACTGAAATAGAATTAAAAGTTAATGGGAATGAACATCGCCGGGACCCCATTTAACGTCCTTGGCTTCTACGCCGGGTAAGATACCCCTTCCCATTGCCCAAGATTGACCGCAGGAACCGCAAACCGCTTCGCCCTTTTCAAGGTGCGCCGCGCATGTGCAATGTTTGTCATTTATCAGACACCAATTACAGCCGGGCATCACGCAGCAGCGGTACTCGCCCTTTGCAGCTAAGCCGGCTTTTGCATCTTCCAAGTCTTTGACCAAACTTACATGCTGTAAATCAAAGGACATCGAGGCGAATTGAACATCACTCGCCATGTCCGATGGAGATTCTGACTTTTGTTCACTACAGGATACAAACGCTAAAATAGTAATCACTATTAAATAATATACCTTCACGACAGCTCCTTAGTCTTAGTGAATTGAAAATGAAGATTGTTCGTTCAAAAGTCAAATCTATTTTATCATCATTATTGAAATCTAAAATTCTTCTTGAAGAACCCGTCTCTTAAAAGTAATTTGAGTTTCCTTTAATACTACGGATTGAAAGTGGCGAAGAAAATAAAAACATTATACCTCATTGATGGATTTGCAGAAGTCTATCGTTTTTATTTTGCGATGTTCAGAAATCCTCTCACCAATTCAAAGGGTGAGAACGTGAGCGCAATTTACGGGTTCGCGCGGTCGATATATTCAATCTTGAAAAATAATAATCCGGATTACTTAGCAGTGGCATTTGATCCGAAAGGAAAAACTTTTCGGCATAAAAAGTACGAAGAATATAAAGCCACTCGCGAGAAAATGCCCGACGATCTTCGCTCTCAACTTCCAATGATAGACCGGATTTTGAAGGCTTTTAATGTGACTCGTCTCGACCTGCCCGAATATGAGGCGGACGATATTATAGGTACTCTTTCGGTTAAGGGAGAAAAAGAAGGGTGTGAGGTCCTTATGGTAACCGCCGATAAGGATTTTGCTCAGCTGGTCACAAAAAAAGTCAATATGTACAACACAAGAGCAAAGCCTGATGAATCAAACATAATCGATGAAAAGGGTGTAGTTAAGAAATGGGGTGTCAGGCCAGAACAGATCCGGGATTATCTCGCTCTTGTTGGAGATACATCAGACAATATTCCGGGAGTTACAGGGGTCGGTCCAAAGGGCGCAGTGAAACTTCTCACTGAATATAAAACGTTTGAAGGGATATATGATCATCTCGATGAAATAACCGGCAAAAAGCTTAAAGAGAATCTTGAAAATGACAGAGAAAAGGCATTGCTCTCGCTTGACCTTGTCACTATCAGGACTGAAGCACCGGTGAAGGAAAATATCAGCGATCTTTCAAGAAAAGAATTTGATATGGATGAAGTTCGCGATGTACTGAAAGAATTGGAATTCTGGAATTTGCTTGAACAGATCGAATCTGACAGCGGTGTAGTGACCGAGAAAGTTGATAAGAATTACATCGCTCTCAAGGATCCTGAATCGCTGGATAAAATGATAACGAAGATAAGCAAAGCAGCTCTTACTTCTGTGGATTTAGAGACCACTGAAATTAACCCGATGCTCGCAGAAATAGTCGGGTTATCATTCAGTATAAAAGATAACGAAGGCTGGTATATACCGGTGAATTCCGGGAAAAGTAAAGGGAATTTATTTGACAATGAGCAGGCCGATCTCAACGTAGTTCTTGATAAATTAAAGCCGCTGTTAGAAGACCATCAAATTCTGAAATGCGGTCAAAATATTAAATACGATATGTTGATTCTATCCCGATACGGCATTGAGGTTGGCGGGGTAGTTTCGGACAGTATAATAGCGGCATTTTTACTTAAGCCTGATGCCCGTTCCTATAAGATAGATTACCTCTCTATTGAACAGCTTAATTATAAGATGCAGCCCATCACCGATCTTATCGGTTCAGGAAAAGATCAAATTTCCATGGCTGATGTGCCGGTGGAAGATGTGACCTTTTATGCCGTTGAAGACGCTGATATAGCGCTTCAACTTGTGAATCTTTATCAGCCGATGCTGGAGGAAGAAGGGATGATGAAGATATATGAGGAAATAGAAATTCCTCTCATTCCGGTGTTGATGGAGATGGAGAAAACAGGAGTCTACCTGGACGTAAAGCATCTCAAAAAGATGTCCGATGAAGTATTAGTTGAAATAGAGAAGATACAGGCAGAAGTTTTTGACCTTGCTGAAGAAGAGTTCAGTATCAATTCTCCTAAGCAGCTGAGCAAGATATTATTTGAGAAACTGTTGTTGCCGCCAACCCGAAAAATTAAAACAGGATATTCCACCGACCAGCGAGCGATGGATTCGCTTAAAAACGAATACGAAATAGTGGCAAAAGTTCTTGAGTACCGGATGTACACAAAGCTCAAATCAACTTACCTTGAAGCTCTTCCTAAGTTGGTCAATCCAAAAACCGGGCGGGTGCACAGCACTTTCAGTCAGACGGTGGCGGCTACCGGCAGGTTATCAAGCAGGGATCCGAATTTCCAAAACATTCCGATCAAAACCGAGGTAGGCAGAAAGATAAGACACGCATTCATACCTCAACAGAATGGCTGGAAAATTATGTCAGCCGATTATTCACAGATCGAACTGCGGATAATGGCGCACCTTTCGAATGATCCAACCCTTATTAAGGCGTTTAAGGACGGTGAAGATATTCACAGCAGGACGGCGGCGGGATTATACGGAGTTGATCTTGAAAATGTTACCCCCGAAATGAGAAATATGGCGAAAACGGTGAATTTTGCCATTATGTATGGAGCGAGAGCATTTCGGATAGCAGGAGAATTGGGGATCTCAATGGAAGATGCAACAACTACTATTGATGATTATTTCAGACGATTTTCAGGTATTAACGATTTTATTGCAAATTCGATCGCTGAAGCTCGGGAGAATAAATTCGTGACCACGATTCTCGGCAGAAAGAGGTACTTGATGGAAATCGACTCAAGCAATTTCAATCTCAGACAGGCTGCCGAACGAATCGCCGTGAATACACAACTTCAAGGCTCAGCCGCCGACATGATTAAAATTGCAATGATAAGAGTAAGCGATCGTATTAGGAAAGAAAATCTAAATGCGAAGATGATCCTTCAAGTTCATGATGAATTGGTTTTTGAATTGCCGAAAAATGAAATTGAACAGATGAAGGATATCGTGGAATACGAGATGAGTAACTCAATGGAGTTGAAAGTACCCGTTCAGGTAGACATCGGTGTTGGCAAAGATTGGTATGACGCCCACTGATGAGCAACTCGCCTGTTAAATCCGATTTTCTTGTAATAGGCAGCGGAATTGCGGGATTGTCATTTGCTCTCAAAGCTGCAGAATTAGGTAGTGTCACACTCATTACTAAAAAAGATAATAAAGAATCAGCTACGAATTATGCTCAGGGCGGGATCGCTTCTGTCTTAACTGATGAAGATTCAATTGAGCTACACGTAAAAGATACTCTCACTGCAGGGGATGGATTATGCGATGTTAAGGCAGTGAGAACCATGGTTCGTGAAGGTCCGAATTGCATAAAGGATCTGCAGGAATGGGGAGTTAATTTTACTCAAAAGAATGATTCTTCGGGTGATTTTGATCTTGGAAGAGAAGGGGGACACAGCGTTAACAGAGTATATCACGCCGGCGATATCACGGGCAGGCAAATTGAAAAAGCATTGATCGATGCTGTTTCTTCACATAAGAACATAAATATATATGAACATCATCTGGCATTAGATCTTATTACCGAGCATCATTTCAAACCAAATTTCCAGATCAACCGTAAAAATATCAGCTGCTACGGGGCGTATGTGTATGATACCCATAATTCGTCTATCAAACGCTTCCTTGCAAAAAACACATTTCTCTGTACGGGTGGAGCCGGAAGAGTATATCGGCATACTACCAACCCGAAAATAGCCACGGGAGATGGAATCGCCATGGCATATCGTGCCGGAGCCGAGTTAGCAAATCTTGAATTTATGCAGTTTCATCCAACAGCTCTTTTTAATCCGGATGGCGATCCGTTCCTGCTTTCAGAAGCAATAAGGGGTTTTGGGGGTGTGCTCCTCACGATTTCAGGTGAAAAGTTTATGGAGAAGTACGATAAAAGAGGAGATTTAGCATCTCGTGACATTGTGGC
>CBDUTM010000044.1:0-8751 GCA_965369985.1 uncultured bacterium
CCTTCTTCAAATCAGCAAGCATATTTTCCAAACTCGAATCGCCGTGAGAATCAAGTTCCACTTCCATCTCAGAGATTTTTATATGAATATCGATCCACTCGTCCTTGGTAGGATTCATGTTTAGCATTTCATTGATAATCCGAAATTCATTTACATGATCTCTTGATAACCGTTCGGAAGAGATCTTGTTTGTTTCTAATATCTTTTTGCAGGCAATTAAAATCTGGCTCGGATTTACCGGCTTAGTTAAATAGTCTGTGATTTTACCGGCTATCGCCTCTTCCATAATATTTTCTTCTTCAAGCTTCGTGATCATTATTATCGGTAAATTCGGCGAGATCTTTTTCATCTCTTCAAGAGTTGAAAGTCCATCCCTTCCACTCATCATTTGATCGAGAAGTACTATATCAAAATTTTCCTCCGCCAAATGTTCTATCGCATCGTCACCATTTGTTACGCCCGTTACGTCGTAACCTCTTTCCTTCAGAAACATCATGTGAGGCTGAAGAAGATCGATTTCATCATCAGCCCAAAGTATTTTACCACGTGCCATTATTTTAGTTATTTCCTATTTTATACCAGCTAAGCTTTTAAAAATAAAGATTCAGAGTCCATCAGTCAACAATATTCGAACACTCTGATGTTATATTTACATTTCAGAACTCTTTATATCACTGCTTCGGGTTTCTTTTGAGGAATTACTTTGTGGTCATAACGTATTCGCCCTGCCAATCATCCGGCGGCGGCGATTCTTTGAATGCTTCACATCTCTTCACATAGGTAAGTGAAGGGCCATCGTCTTCTTTTATATTCAAAGCTTCTTTAAATTTTGCAAGCGCAGAATCCCACTCTTTTTTCCAATATAATCCCATACCTTCAGTATAGAATGAGCTGACTTTACTCATTTCATCGGACAATTCACCTTTTTTTGCAAGAAGCTCAAAAACCGGAATTGGAATTACTTTTCCCTTTACCACTAACTTATCTAATGGCCTAACCTCCACTAAATCTTTCACCAACTCATAAGTAGATTCTCCTATCATAATTTCAGAATCATATTGTTTGTTGGCGCCTTCAAACCTCGATGCCTGATTTACCGCGTCCCCCATCACCGTGTATTGGAATCGTTGTTCGGAACCCATATTCCCCGCACTCACGTCACCCGAGTTCACTCCCATCCGCACGAATATTTCCACGTCGAATTCTTCTTTTATCTCTTCCCGCAGAGTAACTAATCGAGCCTGTGATTCAATTGCGGCAAAGCACGCTTTCCAGGCATGATCCGGATCCGGCAAAGGAACTCCGAAATCGCACATGATAGCATCACCTTCATATTTGTCAACATAGCCGCCGTAAGCCATCAATATTTCTGTCATAGGCGATAAATATCTGTTAAGTACGACAGCAAGATTCTCAGCAGACAAACTTTCGCTTATGGAAGTAAATCCTGCAACATCCGAAAAGAACATTGTAGCTGCCATCTTTTTTCCGGAAAGTCCGAATGCATCGGGATTGTCTTGCAAATGTTCAAGCACTTTTGGACTGACATAAGTTGAGAACATATTATTTATTTTACGTTTTTCACGCTGTTCGATGATAAACTGATACAAAATATTTCCAACGTAAGTTAACAATAGTCCCAATATCGGAGCGACAACAGGCACTATCACTGAGGAACCGATTGCCGGGACTCCAATGAGATGTGGGCTTCCAATACTTTCCAAAAACGAGTCTGTCAGTGCCAGATCGAAAGATTTTTTGATGATCCAGAGATAATCTCCAAAAAACATTCCGATACTTATATCTGCATATATCGCGGCAATCAGAAACAGAACGATTCCGCCATAGACCGGTCCGAGCCACATCAGAAAAACATATCCGAGCAAACTTAGAATTATCAGCCATATTATTTCAGTCTGAACCCCAAGTTCCCGTATGTAATTTCCGTCAAGAATTGTTTGGATAGCATGGGCATGAGTCTCCATGCCGGGCATAAGTTGTTGCACTTCGAAATAATTATAATATGGTGTCTCCTTCAAATCCAATACGGTTTCAACCGCCACTCCGATTACAACAATCTTATCCTTAAATGGGCTTTCCTGACCCATACCTATCGATGCCATAAATCCATCTTCAAAAAATACATCCATCCAATCGACGTCTTCCAACGGATCTTTTAGTGTAAATTCATCATCATCAAGTACGGATGCTAATGGATATCTGTTAAATGTTTTCCATGGTCCTAATGGAGGTGGAGGACCGGCATTTGATGGGGGACCATAATAATTTACTACAAATGTATTACTTTTCTTATGGCTTAAAATATTCAAGCCTCCATATTCAAATCCCTCATCCTTTGGAACTAATTTAGTGTCATCCGGAATTTCTAAATGACTCTTGATCGCTTTCAATGGCAACGAAAGATGAGGGATCGGATCGTTTGTTACTATGGAAAATAACAATGCGTTCCGTGTAACACCGTCAGGGTCTTTTACTTCCCCGATTAATCCTGTTTCCGAACCTGCGTCAAGTAGTCTTTGGATCGGATAGTTAATATAATCAGGAGGAATTCTTGTCTTTTCCTCCACATATTTTGCCGCGAGGATCACATCTACGCCTTGACTAATTGCATCTTTTATCGCTTCTGCGAACAATGAATCGCCATAAAGGGATTTACTGTCTTCAGTATCAAACTCAATATCAAATACTAATACCGATGCCCCTGCTCTTGTCAGGTTTCTTACGGTTCTTGCCCATATATCTCTCGGATAAGGCCATTTATGCGGTATCAACCTCCATGATTCATCATCGAGCGAGACAATTACTACATCCATACTGTCTTTATCTATCGGGTTTATTGCCGTAACACCGCTTAATGGACCTCGCGTTAAAAATCGAAAATCAATCAAACCTAACTCGGCTGATTGAAGGGTACCGGTAAAACGAAGTGCCAGAACAACCAAAAGCCCTGCTATAGTGATAACAAGGCCAACAATTGTTTTTTTAATCTCTATTTTAGGTAGAGTCAAAATTTCACCTGCTCCTAAATCGCAGGAATTATATCAGTTATATTACTTAAAAAGACAGAGAATACCGCGCTCTGAATATTGTATCACTAAACGATTTTTCCGGATTAGTCTCAGTCTTATTTTCAGTACGTTTGGAAAAATCTGCCTTGGCTAAAATTGACTGATTAGCGCCGATTTTATACCGCGCTCCGACAGTGAACCGGTTTTCACTAAATTGGATACCACCTGAAGTGCTCGAATGTTTTAAAGCTCCATTTAGAGTCAGTTTCTTATTCAACATCAAATATTCTCCGCCAGCCGATAATACCGTATAGGTAAATTTCGTTTGACCTGAAGTTTCGTTATTGTTTTGGAGAAACTGTAGCTGAGTTTTAAGCGGAATATCATATTTTGTATTTACTACAACAGATACTTGCGTAGATGTAAAATTTGATGAAACGAATGAGGAAAATGCACTATCGCCATTTAAATCTTCAAATTCACCGGCATCAACTACACCGTTATCGTTTAGATCAATCCATTCCTCGTTCAATCTATCATTTTCAAAATCATCAGTTTTTTCAGAATTTGAGATATTCAAATTGATTGCATGCTTAAACCCGAATGCATTCGCATCGTAACCTATCGAAAATGTGGATGTAATTGTTGAGGTAAGTTCTCTCTTATCCTCAAAAAGTCCAAGACTATTAAATCCAGTAGTATCAATACTGTTATCGCGTTCATAATCACGAATATTCAGACTGATTCGCGGTAGGTCTTTTCCGGGGTAAATCGACAAGCCACCATCAAAGGAAGTTGTAACCGTGGTGTTCAGCTTATCATCGGCAAGATTGTTTTCTAATTGTTCATACCTGATATTTACGATCATCTTATTCGAAAGCAACCTTATCCTATCAGATATATCAAATCCCTTGATATCTTTTCGTATAAACGGATTCGCCAGTGAGTTAAATTCAGAGCCTACGAAGCGGTATCTTGCCCGTATAAATTGTTTTAGATAACTGAATTTTATTCCTGCGTTATAGGAAAGGGAGTTTAACCCTGTAGGATCTAATGGAATTACCGATTGGTTAAGGATAAATAACCTTTCAAGATCTTTTGGATCAAATGGTATATCCGTCCCACTGATTTCGTCATCGGGAGGATCTTTTCTTCCATCGAATACTCCATTCCCTTCTGTTCCATCAAGATCAGAAGTTGATGCAATCCCGTCCAAGCCAAAATCATCAAACGGTTCACCTGATTCCCCCAGGTCATGAATTCCATTGTTATTTGTATCGTCAAAAGAATATGTTCCGTCGCCGTCGGTATCGGTGAACGGTTCATGTTTATCTTTTAATCCAAAACCCTGATCCTCATCCAATAATGTATCAAGACCCAATTTTGTGAACGGTCCATCGGTTATATCTCTGGCAAGTAAGCTCAGCGCCACCTCACCTTCAACAATGAATCTATTATTATTGAATCCGAGAAATAAATCACTTCCTATAATCATATTATCTTGAGGAGTTTTTCCAATATCGACAAATATGTTCTCACCGTCGCTATTCGTGTAATTAAACCTTGAAGGACGACCCGACAAAAGTGAAGGACCTCCAACCGGATCGACTCTGTCTTCTATGTTCATTGCAATTAATGAATCGTCACGCGCCCTTGCAAAAGTAAGACCCCAAAGGAGATTCTTGCTCGGTCCGACGCTCGTTCTCATTGCGAACAGAGATCTGCGGAATGTCCCGGTTCTGATAATATCACCTGCCTTGTCCCGAGAACCATTGTTGTTCGAGTCCAAGAAACTATCACCATCAGCTTTCGTAAACAGTCCATCTCCATTTATATCAACTATCAATTGTTCTGTTACTAGGTTTATTTCTGAAGGAATCTCACGTTCCAATTCTCCGAGTACTGTATGCAAATTAAAGAATCCGAGTAATAAATTACCCTCTACTCCGCGAATTCTTTTTCCGGAGATAGTTAGAGGTGTAATATTCGGATTTATATCTCCGAAATTTAATTTAAGCCATTTAGTATTCATTGCGAACATAAACCTGTTTTTCGGTTGAAGAAATTTATCTTCTTTTGAAGTTAGATATGCTAAGCCTCTAAAATTCAAGAAATCGTAGTTCCCTCTAAACGAAAAACGGGATGTTGAAACATCGTCTGTCTGCCCCTTGATCTTATCACTTCGCGTATCAACGAAACCTTTTCCACTAATTTTAAATAGACTTTCGGTTCTTACTCGATTACTTACGATGGTAAATTCCCACTGTAACGGTTTCAGCGACTCTCCGAACAGATCTGATGCTTCGATAATGACGGTCTTTAATCCCGATTCAATATCGTCAGGTGCATATGTTATCAGATCTTCAGAAATAATTGAATTATCTGATATATCTATCCCGTTCAAAAATATTTTAATTGTAGCTAAATCAATGTTCTCTGTATAAAAGAGCGATACAGCAATTAAAACTTCCTCCTCTCTGACGCGTGAATTCGCATCAGGACTCAATATGACCATATTGGAGCCTTCAACCGCTCCCTGCTCTTGGGCTGCTTCAACAGCTTCACTCGTTTTTTCTAATAAAGTAGCTAGATAAATTGGTTGCTCGTATGGTTCAATTTCCGGAAAGGCGATCTGTCCGCCACTTTCTAATTCAGCAATTATCAGATATTCTAATCCCGCAACCGAAACGTCACTTCCGGGTATGATCGCAGTATACAAACCTGAAGATTCTATCATGCTGATTTCGTTATATGATTGTGTCCCTCTTTCTCTGTAAAGTAATTTTACATCTGAAAGAGACTCCCCTTGACTTTCAATTGAAGCAATTATTTCAACATTTCTTCCGACTTCAACTCCTGCCGGAGGTGCATGAAGTACTTTCCCTTGAGCAAGCGCCAAGACAGGTGAAAATACGAGTAAAGTGATAATTCCTTTTAAATAAGAATTAATAGACATTCTTTCTCCCTTACAACCAGGTGTAATCCGAGGTAGTCAATTGCTTTTTGCAACTACCTCGGATTACAATTAAAAATTATTAATAACCAATTAGTAATTTATGATGATTTCTTTAGTTTCACCATCTGCATTTTCAAGTCGAATGCGCAATTCATCGCCTGCGTCCTCGTCTTCACCCGGATCTTCCGGTACGCCACCTTCGGGTGTGGGCTGCACGTCTATGCTTCCATCGGCATTCGATGTGGCAGTCTGTCCTACCGTTACCGAAACAGTTTGACCACTTTCGTTATTTGTGACCTCGACTGTTCCCTCGATACCAATGAATTGATCTCCTTCAGGAGTGGAAATAATCCAGAATATCGTTCCCTTTACCGAAGCAACAGATGTAGGCGTGGAAATAGTAAATTCGCCGCTCCTTTGCGGTGATATTTCTGCTTTTACTTTTCCAAAGCTCATCAGTATCGATTTGTTTAGTCCTCCTGCCGATCTATCAGCGCGAATCTCCAATTCAGAATTTTCTCTCAACTTCAGCAGGGTTTTGTCATCAATGAACATAAGCGCGATGTAACCATCGTCTTTTGTCCTGACCCAAGCTTTATCGTTTAAGAGTTTTCCACGTTTTAGATCCGATTGATATTTTCCACCGACGGCTTTATGTTCGGTCTCACCTTTGATTTTTGCAGTCACAGCTACCCCATCACTTTGTGCGAATAGAGAGCTATGGACAAATAGTGATAAAATCGTAATTATAAAAAATCTAATATATCGAGTATGCATTTTGTTCTCCTTAACGGTAAGTCTATTCAATTTCTATCTGAATTGCGGTTATTTCGCCACTCAGCATTTTCTCGGCAAGTTCCGTCACAGCTTCGGCTGCTGCGGCTTCTCCGTTAAGTACAATATTTGCTACCTGTCCAAATCCGGCTAATTCACCGTCTCCTGAGAACAGACCATCAAAAGCATCTCCAATAATAGTTTGTAGCGCTGATATAACAGGATCTGTGATCACTCCCCCGGTTCCGGGACCTGCATCGGAATCTCCCGCAAGATCTGCAATCCGAAATACATAAATATCACTATTGCGTTCTTCGGGACCGGCAGTTGTTTCACATATTTTCCTCACCGACCAGGCATAAGACTTTCCATATTCGAGCTCTTTGGCTCCCGTAAGAGGATACTGCAATGTAGTACTTTCCAATCCTTCTCCATCATCACCACCAAAATAACCACCGTCGTCCGGGAAAGGTAAATTTGATATATCATTCAGTGCCTCTTCAATAGAACTGTGTATAGTCGGATCATATTCACTTAATCTTATAAAATATTCGCATCCCTGCGATTCCCACTGAAATATCGGAAACAGAGTGAAAATTTCTAATTCTTCTCCAACTGAACCGCCCGGCGCTATAAGATCAAGAGTCGTGGGATTTGATATCTCTAATATCTTCGGGTTTTCGAACGTATACACTATTTCTGTATTACTACCATCAGTAACTCGAACGCTCAGGCTGAAAGTATACACTCCAGCTGGTAATTTACCACTTTGAGTTACCGCATCAACAAGCTCATCCTGGGTATTCGAATCAAGTTGCTCAGTACGGGCAACACTAAAATTTACCGAATTTCCATTTTCATCAAAAATTTCTTCAGTGCCCTCATCAATAACCCTGTTGGAAATAGTTATTGGTGCCCTGAGTGTAAATGGATCTGTTAATGCGAACAAAATCTGTACACTTTGCAAGTCCAACGCTGGCACTGTGGCATTCATTTCTAATTCCATTTCAACTTCTATCGGGTAATCGGTAGAAGAAATTCGATATTGAAAAATCAATGGGTTGCTTGACGCATCAGTTAAGTCAAAATCACCTACATAAAAAATAACAATATTATCAGGAGATATTTGTTCGTCCACTGTTACCGTTCCGGTCGTTTGCCCAAATGAATTCGGGGTAATTAAGAATGTAATGGCAACAATGAGGAATATTTTGAAAAAGTTCGTATCAATTCTCATAAGCGCTCCTTCTATTTATATGAAATAATCTTATCATTCGCTTTTTGGCGTAATTTTCCTCTTTACGTAATGAGAACTAAATATAATCAATAAAAGTTCCTGATTATTGTGTTCCACATCACTTTTTACACAGCTTTGCTATCTCTGCGATAAGACAAAATATACTTGAATCACTGATTGTTAGCAAGAAAAAAAGGTCTCACTTGTTAAAGTGAGACCTTTTTGAATAAAAGACCCGGCGACGACTTACTCTTCCACCCCGCTGCCGGGGCAGTACCATCAGCGCTGGAGGGCTTAACTACTCTGTTCGGAATGGGAAGAGGTGTGGCCCCTCCGCAATAGCCACCGGGAACGCTTAAGTCTATAATAAATAATTGAGAAATCTGTTTAAGGGTAAAAATTACGATTGAAACAACTAAAAAGAAGTAGTCAAGCCTCACGGCTAATTAGTATCACTCGGCTGAACCCCTTACGAGGCTTACACCTGTGACCTATCAATCCTGTAATCTTCAGGAAACCTTCAGTGTTGTTCTGCAACAACAAGGGACATCCCATCTTGAGGTAGGCTTCGCGCTTATATGCTTTCAGCGCTTATCCCTTCCGAACATCGCTACCCAGCAATGCAGTTGACACCACAACTGGTACACGAGTGGTTCGTCCACTTCGGTCCTCTCGTACTAGAAGCAGATCCTCTCAAATGTCCTACGCCCACGACGGATAGGGACCGAACTGTCTCACGACGTTCTAAACCCAGC
>CBDUTM010000045.1:0-8739 GCA_965369985.1 uncultured bacterium
GGAGCTCACTCTGAATATCGCCGTACTCGTACTTGTCCGGACATATAATTCATTCCCGACACTCTTTCCTGTTTGAATGGAATTCACTGCTTTCCCACTTTCTGATATACTCAGAAAGAAATTCTTTGGGCTTATCCCATATTTATTCACGTTTTTTGGCTTATAATTTTCAACAGCCGCCGCTTTTAGCGAAAGAATATTATCCAGTAATTCATTTACTTTCGAATCATCTGCAATGAGATCATCCGGAGAAGTCAAATTCCATCTGTTATCTTTCCTGTTGATCTGAATATTTAGATCGCCATATCTAAGTACAATTTCATCCACTTTTACTTTTTCAAATTTCATTAACTCTTTTTGAATAAACTCAAACGGATCTCTTTCAAGGTATTCAGCCAAGCTTGAATCAATGAGCATCAGAGCCGGTCGGGAAGCATCTCGGACATATCTGTATGCTTTTCCATCACGGGTGACTACATTACCGATTATCAGAATTTCCTCCCTCGGCGGGTCTGATGCCCATAGTTTGATTGAAGTTTCTCCTCTCCCTAATCCTGTTATAGATTTAGAAGGTTGCTCGGTATCAATAAATTCGGTTGCTTGTCCATTAGATATTCTTGAGAAAAAGGCGTTCATTTTACCCGTTTCTATTGGTAAGGTGGCGGGAGTCGACATGATATATCTGCGATTTTCTTCGTCCCAATTAATATCATATTCGAATGATTTAGTTTTGACAGATATTTTACGAATTTCGTCACTTCTAAAAGATAATATATTTTTTGCTCTCAGATCAAATAATTTTTTGTTGCTCTGAGTAAAGAATTCTTTCGGCACGGTAAATATATCCGAATTGTTACGCCGTTTGGCGAATAAGAATTCACCGGTGGGACTTTCATCGCCAATGGAGTATCCCGTTTCGTGACCGTCTTTAAATCGAAAATTCAGTGAAATTTTTGATGGGTCTAACCCGAAAACCTTCAGGTTAGAACTATTGCTTACTTTTCTTCCTTTTTTTGTTTGACTGATATTCCTGATGAGATTGTTGATCTGATTTTGATTTGCTTTCACTTTAACCGGATCAGTTATAAGCCATTTATTTTCTGATCTGATCAGTGATATTTTTTCTTCCGGAGATACTATATCTATCTCAATTATGCTGTCTATTTCAAGAGTTATGAATTTCTTATCTAAAAATTCCTCTACTTTTCGTTCTTCTCCCGGTTTATAATCTAAAAAATAAACAGTAAAAGCGCCGACAACTAACAGAAGCGCTAAGATTAATGTGGATCTGAATTTCATCTGTTATCGTATGCGCCTGAAGTATATGATCACTCCTAAGAAAAGGATAGAAACAGGAAGTGAAACAACCAACAACCAGAAGACAATGTTGGATTGCTTCAGATTCATTTCTATTCGTGTGTCCTGAGGGTCTTTCGGCCGAAGAGAAATAAGTGTTTCATCTTCTAATAGCCATGATACCATGTTGAGAAACAGATCTTTATTCCCGGCTGCCCGATTAAGATAGGGATTAGAGGCGAATTCCGAATCACCTACTACGATGAATCTGCCTACATCGAATTCTTCTTTTACGCTTCCAACGATTCCGAGAATAAGCGGACCGGCTTGATCAGAATCGGCATCAAATCCGATCTCTTTTTTAAGAAACGATTCCATATCGGTTTCGCCCCATGAGCTTTTGCTTGTGCTGAACAAATCAACCAAATTATATTCGGGCGGTTTGTTTTCGCTGTCTACTATTAGTGAGCGAGCAGTGGGAAATGCGGTAGTCAGGCGAAAATTTTTAGTTATCCTATGCCGCCCGTATGTTGCGGCAGTAGGCTCAATAGATACTCTTGTATCCCTTTTTACACCACCGCCGGATAGTATAAATGAAGCACTTTGCTCAATTACTATATCATTTTGTACCAGCACTCCCAATTCAGCCAGCATTGCTTCTAATTCTCGATCATTTACACGGGGCTCAAGCAAGATAAATAAACTACCTCCACCTTCAAGAAATGTTTTAAGAGCTACCACTTCAGGTGCTAGGAGTGCACTTTGTGGTCCCGCAACGATGACGAGGGACGCATCGTCAGGAATTGTTGGTCGATTGAAGAGGATGAGACTCTCAGTTTGATAATTTATTTTTCTAAATTCCGCCGCAACTAATGAATATGAGTCGCGTTCATCAGCTAATAGCTCAAAACTTTTTTCACCATGACCTGATAGAATATAAATCTTATGAATTTTTGTGCTAATAACTTTTATAATAGCATTTGTAAGGTTTTCCTCGCTCGGAGATTCGATCCTTTCTTCTCTGATCCCTGATTGGACTATCAATTCTCCGTATTTTTTTACACCTAAACTCTTTGCCAGCGTAGGATTTTCATCAGGATCGATTATTTCATAATCGAACGAACTTGAATGATAGGAATATTCCTTTAAAAAGTCTTCGAGACTTCCCGCCTCCAATTTCTTCTGAAATGCATAAACTTTTACATCGGTTTCAAGAAGTTCAAGCAAGTTTACGGTCTGCTCAGCAAGGCTGAACTGACCGGAAGAGGTAGTATCAACTCTCCAGCTGTGCCTGAACATAGTAAAATTTATCAGGACAAGAATTCCAAGAATTACCAAACTTACAATAACAGCGTTCAAGCCGTACTTGGTAGAGCGCTTTCCCAGAAAGGCAACTGCTTCCTGCCTCCTTACCACTAAATTGAATAGTATGATAACCGCACCAACAGAGGTAAATATGATGCTCGAAATAGTCCAAATATTATTTACAATAAATAATATTATTCCTAAAATAATTAAAGGAAGGGAAGCGATTAAAAGATACTTATTATAATTTTTCATTCGCTATCCTCTCCATTTGGCTGATTCAACAGCCTGATAAGTAAGAAAGAGGGCGAAAAATCCGAACGTAATATAAAATACAAAATGGGATGAATCTATGATACCTTTGGAAAAGTCACCAAAATGATCCATTACGGAAAGATATTTTAATACTCCGCCGAGCGTTGGTCCGGCAAAATTAGATGCCCAACCGATGAACCAAAGGATCATCATAGCGCCAAAACAGCCGACAGCCGCTATTATCTGATTTTCGGTTAACGATGATATGAATGTTCCTATGGCAACCGTTAATGCTCCCATCAAAATTAAACCGATATAGCCTGATACTACGGGCATTAAATCGGGATTTCCGTAGATAAACAGCACTGACACGTATGATACTGTTCCCAAAATCATTACGATGTAGACGCTCAGGCCGGCGAAAAATTTACCTAGTACTATTTCCCAATTTGTTATAGGAGAAGTAAACAGGAGTTCGATAGTACCGCTTTTTTTCTCATCAGAAAATAGCTTCATGGTGATCATCGGAAGCATAAATAAAGTGATAACACTCATATTTAGAAATAACGACCTGATTATCATTTGGTTTATATTCATAGGCGGAACTTTCATATTGAATTGCTGCGCCTGCATCATAACCCTGAAGCTCGTTTGAATGAAATTTTGTAGGAGCAGATAGAAAAAGATGCCGCTGATGGCAAGAAACAGTGCTATTACAACATATGCTATCGGCGACACAAAATAAGACTTTAGCTCCCTCATATATATATAATATGTGTTTTTCATGCCTCGCCCCCCTCATCTGTCGTCAACTGAAGGAATATATCCTCAAGGCTTTTGCCAACATTTTTCAATTCAAGAAGTCCCCATCCGTTGTTCACTACACAAGCCGCAATTGTTTTTCCTGCGTCAGAATTTTTGTCAATTTCAATTTTGTAAACTAAACTCTTACCTTCTCCGCCACTCTCTACATTTTTAATTCCGGACAGACCTTTAAGAGCGCTTGAGACATCCTTCGAAGGTCCCTCAATTGTAACTTCCATGTTCTCATGTCCTTCTATACCCGCTGTTAAATTCTCCGGCGTATCTTCAGCAACTATTCTCCCGTTATTGATAATAATTACTCTGCTACAAGTAGCACTAACCTCCGGAAGTATATGTGTCGAGAGAATAATAGTATGGTCTTCGCCCAACTCTTTTATGAGGTTTCTAACCTCAATTATCTGCTTAGGGTCTAAGCCGACCGTAGGCTCGTCCATCACAAGCACTTCCGGATCATGAATTAAAGCCTGCGCAATACCTACTCTCTGCTTATAACCCTTTGAGAGTTTGGCTATTAGCCGTTTTCTCACATCCAGCGTATTTGTTCTATCTAACGATCTTTCCATTTTAATCTTCAGATCTTTTCCGCTCAATCCTTTTATATTACCCACAAATGTCAAATATGATTCGACTGTCATTTCATGGTAGAGAGGTGGATGTTCGGGAAGATATCCGACACGTTTCTTTACGCTCATCGCATTTTCAAACACATCAAATCCTGCGACGGATATATTGCCTGAGGTGGCCGCCATATAGCAGGTGAGTATACGCATGGTTGTGGTTTTTCCAGCGGCATTCGGGCCGAGAAATCCAACCACTTCGCCTTTATCTATGAAAAACGAAACATCTTTCACTGCTTGAAAGCGTCCGTAATTCTTAGTTAAGTTTTTCACATCTATCAAACTTCTTCCTCCTTGAGCGGAGCTGTCATTGACACGCTTCCGGAATTTATTTCAATAGGAACAACTTTTGTTTTCTCAACCAAAGCAACTGTGTTATCCAACAATTTCTTACCAACCGAAATTTCCGGCTTCAACCGCGCGAATTTTACCAGATCACTTTCCGTCAGCACCGATTTCACAGTGTCGCCGATCGAATTGTATAACAGTCCCTCCTCGATCGCGTCAAGCACTTCAGTTGTTGTCATTTCAAGTGCTTTTAAAAAATATCTATTCTCTATATATTCTCTCAGTATTTTTGATAACTCGGTATAATATGGGCTTATTTTGTCTTTTTCAACAAGATTTTCTTTCTCCAATTCGAATAATGCTTTTAAGGCAATTTCGTGTGCGGGTCTAATTACGATAGGCTTTTTAAAAATTGTTATTGGCTTATTAATTCTCTTTCTCCAGAGGTAATAGGCAACTGCTATCAGAGCGATGGCGATCAGTATTCCGAATACCAATTTCCAATGGCCGAACGGCTGTGGAATTTCCACAGGCTCCTTTATATCTCTAATTTCCTGTACATCCGCCGTTAAGACACTCTTAACATAGATCCGGAGACTGTCTGTGTATATTGCCTTTCTATTTGAAGAATCTGACTCATGCCAATAAACGATCTTCTGAGACGGGATAACTACCATGCCGGTATCAAACAGAAATGCTTCGAATTCAAGTCGCTCAGTCAAAATGCCGTCATCATTTTTTTCTCTGCTGATCATCGGTTCACCTACTTCGATCGGAAGCAGCGAAATACGTAAGTCGGGTAGTTGAAGTTGAATTTCTTCTTCATGCATTATTTCAAAGTTTAATTTAAGACGATCTCCCACCCTCAAAGATTCCGGTTCTGCGATAATATCAACGCGAATTTCCTGTGCTCTCGCATTTGATGTTGTGGAGACGATCAGAACTAATAAACAGATCATCCGATGGAAATTCAAATTCATCGAAACTTTTTTGCTCTTAGTCTGAAGAACTTATACAACGGTTCAACGTAAGATTCGGAAGTTTTTATCGTAACAAAATCCATATTTATTTTTCTAAACATCTTTTCCAGTGAATCCCGTTGAGCTTGCCTTTCAGCGGCATACGACTCTCTTATATTTCTGTCAGAACTATCAATAACCACATTTTCGCCGGATTCAGAGTCAAATAACGAAATAAGACCTGCATCGGGCAACTCCTCCTCCAATGGGTCGGTAACCTTTATCGCTATTACATCATGCTTGGAGGAAGCCACTCTGAGAGATTTCTCATAACCTTCATCCATAAAATCAGAAAGGATGAATACGACCGAATTTCGTTTTATTACTCTCAAAAGATATTCGAATGCTAAATTCAGGTCGGTCCCGCTGTTTTCAGGTTCGTGATACACTATCTCTCTTAATACCCTCAGGACGTGTTGCCTTCCTTTTCGCGGCGGGATAAATTTTTCTATCTTGTCTGTGAAGATCAACAGTCCGACTTTATCATTATTTTTCATTGCAGAAAAGGCGAGCAACGCGCATATCTCTATAGCCACCTCGTCTTTCATACGATAATGTGTTCCGAATGTGCCGGACCGACTCATATCAACAATAAGCATCACGGATAATTCCCGTTCCTCACTGAATATCTTGACGAAAGGAGCACCCGTCCGAGCTGTTACATTCCAGTCAATATTCCTGATATCATCACCGGGAATATATTCTCTTACCTCGCTGAACTCCATTCCGCGACCCTTAAAAACAGTGTGATATTCGCCGCTGAAAATCTCATTTACCAGACCTTTGGTGCCGATTTCCAATCGGCGAACATTCTCGAGTACTTCTTTGGGCAGCATATTATCTAAGTGTAGATTTGGGTGGTGACAACTTTATTAAAATTATGGTACTTCAACAGTGTCAAATATTTTTTCGATAAGATTCTCTGAAGACATTTCTTCCGCCTCGGCTTCATATGTCAAGATCACTCTGTGTCGCAATACATCCATTCCTATCGCTCTGATATCTTCCGGTGTCACATACCCTCTCCGCATAATAAATGCATGTGCCTTGGCAGCTAATCGAAGAAATATCGAGGCTCTCGGAGACGCTCCGTAGGATATCAATCCTTTCAGCTCACTCAAGCCCACAGATTCGGGGTCTCGGGTCGCAAATACTAAATCTACTATATATCGTTCCACTTTCTCGTCCATATAAACTTCATCCACGACTTTTCTTGCTGATAGAATTTCTTTTGTAGTGACCACCGATTTTACTTCAGGTATTTCACCTGTGTTGCCCATTCTTTGCATGATTTCCAATTCTTCGGCTCTGTCAGGATAATCTACAACTACTTTCAGCATAAATCGGTCAACTTGTGCCTCTGGCAATGGATAAGTACCTTCTTGTTCTATAGGATTTTGTGTGGCCAGTACAAGAAAGGGTGCTTCAAGCGGAAAAGTCTCGCTTCCGATGGTAACCTGCCTCTCCTGCATAGCTTCTAACAAAGCACTTTGTACTTTTGCGGGAGACCTGTTTATTTCGTCTGCAAGAATAAAGTTGGCAAATATCGGTCCTTTACGTGTAGTGAATTCACTTTCTTTCTGATTGAATATCAAAGTACCGAGCAAATCCGCCGGTAATAGATCAGGCGTAAACTGGATTCTCTGAAATTTCGCTTTTATGATCTTAGCCAAAGTGCTTACCATCAGCGTTTTGGCCAAACCCGGAACACCCTCGATTAGAATATGGCCATCAGCCAATAAGCCTATCAGCAGTCGACGCGTGAGAGTCTTTTGACCGATTATAACTTTATCGAGCTCCGTTAATATTTTGTCAATAAAACCGCTCTCTGCTTCTATCTTGGAATGCAATTTTTCTAAATCAACTGCCATCCACTTGCTCCGCTATTTTATTCATTAATTTTTTACCTTATGGACTAATTATATTTTTTAAAGCACTGATCTCATCTAAATTTTTCCCGAGATACTCCAACTCAAATTTTACAGCTTGAGAAAGATCATCGTTAGAATATTTCTCCTGAAATTCAAGATAAGCAGCCTGAGCTTTATCATAATCTTTTATATAATTTGCGTATATATATCCAATCATAAATAGAGCTTTCGGCGCTAAATCAGTATCCGCATACTCTAACGTCACACGCCGGTACTCTGTTACAGCATTGTCATAATCTTTTTTGATATTTGTGTAAGCGTCCGCAAGCATAAATCTTCCCTCGGAAGCATGAGCTCCATCTGGATAACTTCGTAACATTTTTTCGAGTGCTTCAATTGATTCATCGTGATTTTCCTGTGATCGAAGTACTTTTGATTTCGACCAAAGCTCGTTCTCGGTTTCTGTTGATGAACAGGATACTGACAGAATCGCCGCTAAGGCTAATAAGCCTACAGTGTGAGCAAACTTCATTTATCATTCCTCCTTAATATTTACAATAGGGTAAATCTCTGTCCGCCAACAACAAATTCCTTCAATTTATTAGACGAAATTAACCTGTTTTTGGCGTAGAGAAATTTATAACTTTTTTATTCAAATACAAGTAAATCGGTTGTTAATCTTCTCCGAAATATATTTAATTTTAATTGTTCAAATGGTAATAGAAATAAATAAAGATCGTGATCAAATCTTTACCACCTCCACTCCGGAGCCATTGATGCGCACATCAAGCTTATCTCCTTCTTTTGCGTCACCATTTAAAAGTAAATTCGCTACTCTATCAGTCACTTCCGTTTGCAATATTCGTTTTAACGGTCGCGCTCCAAACGCCGGATTATATCCTTTATCAGCTAAGAATTTAAGCGCATCATCTGAAATTGTGAGCTCAATTCCTTTTTCATTCACTCTCGCAAGTAAACTTTCCAGCTGAACCCTCGCAATTTTATTTAAGTCTTCGGAGCTCAGAGGATGAAATACGATTATATCATCTATCCTGTTCAGAAATTCCGGTCTGAAATGACTTTGTAACAACCCCTGTACTTCATTTATTATATCTTCATATATTTCAGACTGATTTGACGTTGTCATCGTCTCTGATTTTTCAACGATTATAGGAGAACCAAGATTCGAAGTCATAATAAAAATAGTGTTTTTAAAATTGACCACCCGTCCCTGTCCGTCCGTCATTCTGCCGTCATCAAGTG
>CBDUTM010000046.1:0-8739 GCA_965369985.1 uncultured bacterium
ATTCTGTAGATAAATTTAAGATTAAATGAAACAGATTCAACGGGAATAAGATCGGATCGCTATTTCTATGATAAATATCAGGACCAACCCCCGGCTGCCGTTACAGTATTTTTCATCAACATCATAATGGTCATCGGTCCAACACCACCGGGTACGGGTGTGATCGCTTTAGCCTTTTCAGCGATCGAATCAAAATCCACATCACCTACCAATCGATATCCTGATTTTTTTGATGGATCTTCAACTCGATTGGTACCGACATCGATTACAACGACTCCTTCCTTGATCATAGAGCCATTTATCATTCCGGCCATTCCTGCCGCTGCTATTAGAATATCAGCCTGCTTAGTATGAACAGATAAATCGGGAGTTCGCGTATGACAAAGGGTAACTGTCGCATTTCCTCCCTCCCGTTTCTGAGTTAGCAGATTAAGAAGCGGTCTGCCGACAATTCTGCTTCTTCCGACTATAACAACGTGTTTTCCCTCAGGGTTATTGCCGCTTCGCATCAATATCTCTATGATCCCGGCGGGAGTGGCAGGAACGAATCCTCCTTCTCCAAGGGTCATCTTGCCGACGTTCATAGGATGAAAACCATCCACATCCTTTTCATAAGCGACTGTTGATAGCGCTTCCTTTTCATCTATATGGCTTGGCAAGGGGAGCTGAACAAGAATGCCGTGAATATCACTGTCATTGTTAAATTCATTAATAAGAGCGTGTAATTCATCCTGGGTAATACTGTCTTCAGGACGAAAATCTTTGGTTATAATGCCGAGATCTTCACACATTTTTTGTTTCATTCTAACATAGGTATCGGAAGCGGGATCACTTCCCACAAGAATGACTCCCAAACCCGGAATGATGTTAGATTCTTTTAAACGAGCGATTTCTTTTACGATCTCTGATCGAATTTGATCCGCAATTTCTTTACCACGAATTATTTCAGCCACTATATTAAATCCTCATTTGGCATATGAAACAGCCCTTTGTTCACGTATTAAAACTACCTTTATTTGCCCGGGGTATGTCAGCTCCGATTGAATTTTATCGGATATTTCCGTTGCGAGAATATCCATCTGCGCATCATCTACGAGATCATTTTCCACTACGACTCGAATCTCCCTGCCTGCCTGTATTGCGTATGACTTCGCTACACCTTTAAATTCTTCAACCAATTCTTCGAGATTTGTCATTCTTTTTATGTATGCTTCAAGGGTGTCGCCTCTGGCTCCTCTGCGAGCGCCGCTGATAGAATCGGCAGATTGAACGAGAGCAGAGATAGGATGTGTCATCTCGACTTCTTCATGGTGAGAAGACACCGCATTTATGATAATTTCATTATCCATGTGCTTAGCTACAACTTCACCCCCTGTAATAGCATGTGGACCTGATGTGTCTTTATCCAAAACTTTTCCTATATCATGGAGAAGACCGGCTGTTTTTGCTATCTGTCCGTCAAGAGAAAGTTCGGCAGCCATCAAACCCGCCATCATTCCAACTTCAACGCTGTGCTTCAGGACGTTTTGACCATAGCTGGTCCTATAATTCATTTTCCCAAGAAGCCTCATTAGTTCATCAGGCAAACGCGGGATATTTAATTCAAGAATTGCATTTTCCGCCGCTGTTTTCATTACTTCTTCAATTTCAGATTTGGATTTTTCAAATACTTCTTCGATTCGCGCGGGATGTATTCGACCATCAGCTACAAGATTATCCAGTGTCAGTCTTGCGGTTTCTCTTCTTACCGGATCGAATGCGGATATAACAACTGCTTCAGGAGTATCATCAATAATAAGTTCAGTGCCTGTAATAGACTCAAACGCTCTTATATTCCTACCTTCACGACCTATTATGCGGCCTTTCATTGAATCGCTGGGAAGATTTACAACAGATACTGATATTTCAGAAGAATGGTCTGAAGCGCTGCGCTGTATCGCGGACACGATTATTTTCTTTGCTTCTAAAACGGCATTTCGCACAGCTTCATCTTTAATATCTTTTGCTTTTCTGGCAGAATCCTTTTTTGCCTTTTCCAAAAGATTTTCCATCAGGATACCTTTTGCCTGCTCTAGAGACATCCCCGATATATTAACAAGCTTTTCGTTTTGTTCCTGGATCAATTGAGTTATCTTTTCATCTTTATTTTGCAATATTCTCGTACGCTCAAGAAGATCTTCTTCCATTATTTTGAGATCAGACGTTTTACGGTCAGCTATCTCGGATACTTTATCCAAACTTAATTCTCTACTATTTAAAGACTTTTCACGTTCCTGAATTGATTTGGATTTTTCGTGAAGTTGCTGCTCAACTTCACTTTTTAATTTCAGTGAAGCATCTTTTGCTTCAAGGATTTGTTCTTTTTTAAGGGATTCGGCATCTCTTTTTGCCTGATCAATAATACTTTGGGCAGTTCCTTTAGCGCCGATAATTTTATTTGATTGATATTTTGCTGATACTATCCACCCTATTATTGTTGCAATACCACCGATTATCAGCAAAAATATTATTTCAATAATTGTCATTTATTTCTCACAGCGAATTTCGCCGTAAAAAAGAAAATGGAGTTATCTTAAAGGAGCGGTCTATCTGTTAAGTATATTAACTATACTTAACAAGTATTGCTATGATGAATCAGATGAGAGAGTAAATTCTAAGGTGTCTGCCAATTCCTGAGCAAGTGCTTTTGCTTTTTCATCCACTTCATCTGTTTGAGTGGACTTATTTGACTTCTGGCTGAACAGTTCGTCTGTTATATTCATAGCCGCAAGAATTGCAACACGTAAGGATGATTCGAATGGAACATTAGCGTCTACTTCTTTCATTTTAGCATCAACGTATTCCGCGACACTTTCGATATATGACGAATCAGCCTGACCTTTTACCGTATATTCTTTACCATATATATCAACTTTAACCAAGCTATCTGATTTTTCCATTTTATGTTACTTCCGTTTTTAGATTATTTATCATTTTGGTTTTAATTAAAGCTGATCAAGAACATCCAGCATATCGTTTACTTTATTTAATAGTTCGTTTTGTTTGCTCTCATTAATATCTGATTCCGCTACCTGGTTTCCACTATCTGATTTACTTATTTTATCCTGTAATTCCGTATTTTTTTGTTTAAGGTTTTTAATTTCTTCAATTGCTTGTCTTACTTTTGTTTCGAGAATGCTAAAATTATGCGAGTCCATAAATAGTTCCTATATTAAGCTCTAATTTTTGCGCCTACTGATTTACCGGCCGCTGCTATTATTTTATTGCAAATTTTGTCTATCTCTACCTCTTCGAGTGTTCTGTCGTAAGAGCTGAATCGAAGACTGTAAGTAATACTTTTTTCTCCTTCACCCAGTGGTTTTCCCATATAAACCGAGCTTATGAGACTGCTCTCTAACAATTCGCCCCCTTCTTTTCCGACAATACCCATCAATTCACCCGAACTGACCCTATCATCAACAATAAATGATATATCTCGTTCTATTTGCGGGTATTTACCTGGTTCGGAAAAAGTAACCTCTGTTTTTAATTGCACATATAAGGGGTCTACGTTGAGTTCAAAATAATAGACTTTATCTTCTAAGTCAAACTTTTTTATTACTTCGTGAGATATTTCACCGATAGTTCCAAGCTCAATATTATCAGCAGAAATCGTGTATGATTCTTTCAAATAATCTTTTGAAGTAGGTTCAAGTGTTACTTGAGTATATCCACAGGTTTTTAAGAAGGATTCTAATAATCCTTTAAGTGTAAAAAAGTCTGCTTTTTCCGGTTTTTGTCGCCAATTCAGAGTTGTTTGGATACCTGACACAATAGCACCGAATTTATGAGTTTCTTTTACTCCTGTCTCAGATTTGTCATTCAGGACAGCAACTACCCCATCTTCAAAAAAACGGACACCGTCTCTCTGCCGATTAAAATTATATTGAACCGTTTCAAGTAATCTCGGCATTAATGATGACCTGAGATATTCCATCTCAAGACTGATCGGGTTGCTGATCTTAACAGGATCACTGCCCTCGCCTGCCAACTCCCATAATTTTTGCGGCATTAAACTATTACTGTAAATTTCGGTGAAGCCGAGACCTACAAATATATTCTTTAGTCTGATATTCAGAGATTCAGATGAATCCTTACTCCGGCTAAGTGATATACGGGCAAATTCCGACGGACGTATATTATCATATCCGATGATCCGCGCAATCTCTTCTATAATATCAATTTCCCTTTCTACATCAGGTCTGAAAGTTGGCACCAAAACTGTAATAGACTTTTTGTCGTCGGTGATCGTCTCGTATTCCAATCTTTTAAGAATTGTATCTACACTCTCTTTAGATATTTCCATTCCGATCAGATCGCTTACTCGTTTGTATCTAACGTCAATTTTAATTTTATCGATTTTATTCGGATAAAAATCGGCGATACCTTTGAGAGCACTTCCCCCCGCAGTATCAAGAATAATTGATGTAATTCTATTCAATGTAAATTCGATGTTATTCGGGTCGCATCCCCTTTCAAACCGTTTGGAAGCGTCAGTACTTAATCCAAGGTGTTTCGAACTGCTGCGGATTCTACCCGGATTAAAATATGCGCATTCGATCAGTAAATTAACGGTTTTGTCGGTTACTTCAGAATTCGCCAATCCCATAATTCCACCAATTCCAACCGGCCTATCCGCATCGCAAACCAAAACGGTACCTTCAGATAACTTTCTTTTGGTTCCATCGAGCGTAGTTACTTCTTCATTTTTATCTGACTCCCGAACAATTATTGTATTATCCTTAAGCAGATCCAAATCGAATGTATGTATAGGATTGCCTAATTCCATTAGAACATAATTAGAAGCGTCAACAACATTGTTTATGCTCCGTAATCCCACTGACCGAAGCCTTTCTTTAAGCCATTCCGGAGACTCTTTAATTTTAATATCTTTGATGACGCGGCACGCAAACCGGGGACAACCTTCCTGGTCCTCTATTTGTAATGTGACAGCAGAAGACGATTTATCGTTAGATTCTTTAAATTTAATTTCAGGATATTTCAGATCCTTCCCAAGAATTGCTGATAGATCTCTTGCCACGCCTATATGACTTAATCCGTCCGGTCGGTTGGGAGTTAGATCCATATCAAAAACGGTATCCGATGGCGTAACTGTTTCAGATAATGGTGAACCGATTTTTGAAGTTTTCGGTAGAACCAATATGCCGTCGGATTCATTCGATAGACCAAGTTCTTTTTCGGAGCAAAGCATTCCGCGCGATTCTTCACCACGAATCTTCGCCTTTTTAATTTTAAGACCGCCCGGGAGTGTTGTGCCTATGAGGGCAACGGCAACTTTTTGCGTTTTTTCTACATTTGATGCGCCGCAAACGATCGAAAGAGTTTCATCTTCTCCAATGTCAACGGTACAAAGCGACAGCTTATCCGCGTTAGGGTGTTTAACACATTCAGTTACTTCACCTACAACGATCCCCTCATAGTCTCCTCCTATAGAAACTGAAGTGACCTCCAGTCCAGACATTGTAAGCATTTCTGCGATCTCTTCAGCAGAGTTGTCCAGTTCTATAAAATCAGAAAGCCAGTTGAGAGAAATTTTCATTATAGCGTTTTAAAACTGCTCTAAGAAGCGCAAATCGCCATCATAGAAGAATCGGATATCATTTATTCCGTACCTCATCATAGTGGTTCTTTCAATTCCGATGCCCCAGGCAAACCCGCTATAAATTTCGGGATCATAATCTACATTTCTCAGGACATTCGGATCTACCATTCCAGCTCCAAGTAGCTCCACCCAGCCTGAATGTTTGCAGACATTGCAACCCTTGCCCTTACAAATAACGCAGGAAATATCCATTTCGGCACTCGGCTCGGTAAATGGGAAATAACTTGCTCTAAACCGAGTTTTTACATTATTCCCGAATAGCTGCTTCGCAAAATAAATGAGTGTTCCCTTCAGGTCAGCAAGGCTCACACCTTTGTCTATGTAGAGTCCTTCAATTTGATTAAACACACAATAGCTGCGAGCGCTTATCGCCTCGTTCCGATATACACGGCCAGGAACTATAACCCGCAGAGGTGGTTTTTTCGATAACATTGTCCGAATTTGAACAGGAGACGTATGTGTCCTGAGCATCGTATTTTCCGTGATATACAAAGTATCCTGCATATCGCGTGCGGGATGATTTTCAGGGAAATTCAGTGCAGAAAAATTATAATATTCCGTTTCAACTTCAGGTCCCCGCTCGATATCAAAACCCATTCCTGTGAAAATATCGAGGATCTCTTCCCATGTCTGAGTCAAAGGATGTTTACGTCCAATTAATGAAGCGACACCGGGAAGTGTATAATCTATCTCAGATATTGATTCAGAGCTGATTTCTGATTTGGAAGATTCAAGCGCTGAATTATAAAGAGAGAGTAAATCATTCTTTAGCTTATTTACCGATTGACCGTATTGGGGCTTTTCCTCAGGGGAAACATCATTGATCGATGACATTAAAGAAGTCAGCACGCCGTTTCTTCCCAGATATTTTATCCTCAATTCTTCCAATGAGGTTGCGTCTTTAGATTTGCTTAAGTCTTCTTCGAAGTCCTTTCGAAGTTTATCGAGGTCCGGTAAACTCATCAAATAACAAGCTTAGGATGCCTTTTTAACTTGCTCGGATATAGCTGCAAATCCTTCAGGGTCAGTGACGGCAATATCAGCAAGAACCTTTCTGTCCAATGTAATCCCCGCTGATTTTAAACCGGATGCGAATTTAGAATAACTCAAACCGTTTATGCGTGCTGCTGCATTTATCCTGACTATCCACAACCGCCGGAAATCACCCTTCTTTTTCTTCCTATGGGAATAACTATACTGTAAGGCTTTGTCAACGGCTTCTTTTGCTGTTTTATAAAGTTTACTTCTACTGCCCCAGTACCCTTTTGCGGCTTTAAGTATTTTTTTATGTCTGCTCTTTCTCGGAACAGCACTGGTAGTTCTCGGCATTTCTTAGTATCTCCTCTGAATATCTATTAAAGTATCATTTTCCTAACGCTCTTCTCATCTGCTTTACTCACTAATGTAGCTTTGCGTAGGTTACGTTTTCGTTTAGTTGACTTCTTATTAAGAATATGGCTATGATAAGCCTTTTTCCTTTTAAGTTTTCCGGAAGCAGTTTTTTTGAATCTTTTTTTAGCTCCTCTATGACTTTTCATTTTCGGCATTATTGCTGTTTCCTATTTTTAATATTTATCTCGGAAGATAGTAGGCTGTGATAAATCTTCCTTCGCGCGATGGCTTAGAAGCCACAACAGCCAATTCTTCAAGTTCTTTTTCTATTTTATCCATAAGCATATCACCGTATTCCAGGTGGGTCATCTCTCTACCCCGAAACATAACGGTTATCTTCAGTTTATTTTTTGCTTCTAAAAACTTTTTAGCTCGCTTAATCTTTGTTTGAAAGTCGTGTTCTTCGATCATCGGCCTGAAACGAACTTCCTTCACATGAATAACGTGCTGTTTCTTTTTTGCCTCTTTGGCTTTTCTCCGTTTTTCATACCTGAACTTTCCATAATCCATCAATTTACATACCGGTGGATTTCCTTCCGGGGCTATCTCGACAAGATCCAGTCCCCTTTCTTCTGCAATGGTTAATGCTTCAGCTGAAGTCATAACTCCTAATGCGCCACCATCTTCATCGACCACTCTAATTTCTGTGGTCTGTATATCTTCATTGATCCTTGTGTTGTCGCCCTTATTTCTAGCTATAATTGATCCTCCAATTTTCTTGCCGATATGGAACTTTTAATGAATGTAATGAACTCATCAGCTGACTTCGAGCCCAGATCGCCGGTTATATGTTTTCTGATAGAAACACTGTTATTTTCTACTTCCTTATCACCCACTATAAGCATATATGGTATTTTCTGATTTTCGCTATCTCTTATTTTCGCGCCCATCTTTTCAGAACGAGAATCTAATTCCGCTCTTATCCCATTTTCTATAAGTTTTTTATAAAGGTCATTTGCGTAATCATGGTGTTTGTCAGAGATTGGAATAACCATCGATTGTATTGGTGAAAGCCAGGTAGGGAAATTTCCTGCAAAATGTTCTATTAAAACGCCGAAAAACCTCTCGAATGAACCAAAAAGTGCTCTATGAATCATGGCCGGTCTTTGTCTGATATCATTTTTATCAATATATTCCAGCTCAAACCGCTCGGGAAGAACAAAATCCAGCTGGATTGTCGCGAGTTGCCATGCCCGCCCGAGAGCATCTTTAATTTGAATGTCGATTTTCGGACCGTAAAATGCGCCTTCTTTTTCATTTGTAGTATAATCGATATCTTGTGATTTCAATGCGCCTTCAAGTGCTTCTTCAGCTTTATCCCATAATGCATTATCTCCCAAAGCCTTATCGGGTTTTGTGGAAAAGAAATAAGTAGGTTCAAAGCCGAATACCTCGTAAAACTCCTTTATCAGCTTCATACAGCCGTTTACCTCTTCAACGATTTGTTCAGGTAAAACATATAGGTGAGCATCGTCCATAGTCAGCTGCCTGACCCTGAATAACCCTCCCAGCGCACCGGATACTTCATTTCTGTGCAATCTTCCTATTTCAGCGATTCGAATAGGTAAGTCGCGATATGATCGGGTTTTCATACTGTAAATGTATGTTGATTCCGGACAGTTCATAGGTTTTAAACCATAGGTCTCTTCATCATCCTCAACTATAAACATATTTTCTTTGTAATA
>CBDUTM010000047.1:0-8598 GCA_965369985.1 uncultured bacterium
CCGGTAATTAGAAGTCATCGTATCAGACGTTATTCGGGAGACTGAAGACAGTACAACACTGTTCCTATTTACCGGACAGGAACCATCCGAATATAAAGCGGGACAATTTCTTACCGTAGACCCTCATCAATTTCCCGCCCTGGAAAGATGGTGTCTTTATCTGGAACGGCGAAAAGGAAAAAAAGAGCCTCCCAGGGCATATTCCATGTCGAGCGCTCCCGATGAAAAATATGTTTCCTTTACCGTGAAAGAAGATGTTTACTATCCGGGAGAAACCAAATATCCTCCTCTCCTTTCACCCTTGCTTACATACAGGACTACCGTAGGATCCAAGATGAAGATTAAAGGATATACAGGTTCTTACATCGTGGACGAAGAAGTACAAAACGGCTGTGATCATATCCTTCATCTGTGCGCCGGTAGCGGGATAGTGCCCAACTATGCTATAATCAAAGATGAACTGAATAACGGCTCTGATAAAAAACATACTCTGATATTTACAAATAAGACATGGAATGATATAATTTTCAGAGACAGCTTAAATGAGCTGGCAGCTGATCATCCGGATAATTTTAAGATAATACATGCTATCACAAGAGAAGAAAACGATAAACTCAAATCGAGGGGAGTCCGATTCGGCAGACCGGATATTGATTTGATAAATAGTCAGATAGACGACATCGATTCGACAGTTGCGTTCGTATGTGGCCCGGCAATAACGGGATTAGAGAAGAAAAAAGCTAAAGAAGCCGGGGTTGAACCCACACCGCGATTTGTCAATACAATGCTCGAATATGTTGAAGAAATTGGTATTCCTTCCGATCGGGTTAAAAAAGAAAGCTGGTAATACCATAAATGGATAGTCAATTAAAATAGGAGTTAGAAGATGAATTTTGTCAATGAACTCTTAAAGAATAAGGGGAAAGAGGTTTGGAGCCTTACGCCCGACAGCCGCGTTTTTGATGCCCTTGAGATCATGGCTGATAAAAATATCGGGGCGATGCCTGTGCTTGAATCAGAAAAAATAGTGGGTATGTTTTCTGAGAGAGATTATGCCAGAAAAGTTATATTGAAAGGGAAAGCTTCTAAGGATACTCATGTGGAAGAAATTATGAGTACAAAGATTCATATCGTCAACCCGGAACAATCCATTGAAGAATGCATGGCTCTGATGACCGAAAATCGTATACGGCACTTGCCTGTATTGGACAACGGCAATTTGGTCGGTCTGATCTCGATCGGAGATGTAGTCAAAGCGATAATCTCCGAACAGGAATTTATGATGGGTCAGCTTGAGAATTATATAACGGGTGATCGGTAGATCAGCTCAACATCGGGTAATTCTTAACCGAGCGCTTTAGCGGTCGTCTCTCCGATTTCAGCGGGGTTTTCGCAAACATGAATGCCGGCAGCCCGCAGCGCTTCCATCTTTTCATCAGCAGTGCCTTTTCCGCCTGCTATGATAGCGCCTGCGTGACCCATCCGTTTGCCGGGAGGAGCCGTCCGACCTGCGATAAAGCCTATAACAGGCTTAGACATATTTTCTTTCACGTATTCAGCGGCTTCTTCCTCTGCCGTTCCGCCTATCTCGCCGATCATCACGACAGCATTGGTATCTTCATCCGCTTCAAATAGAATAAGCAGGTCTTTAAATGATGAGCCGATTATCGGGTCGCCTCCGATCCCGAGACACGTTGATTGTCCGAGTCCTAATTTCGTCAGCTGGTCAACCGCTTCATAAGTTAGCGTTCCGCTTCGGCTGATGACTCCTACCTTTCCTTTAGTGGCGATGAAGCCCGGCATTATACCTATATTTACTTCGCCCGGAGTTATCAAGCCGGGACAGTTAGGTCCGACGAGTCGGGATTTCCTGTCTTTCAGATATTCGTGAACTTTTACCATATCAAGCGTGGGAATTCCTTCGGTGATGCAGATGATGAGCTCCACTCCCGCATCAGCGGATTCCATTATTGCGTCAGCCGCGAACGGCGGGGGCACAAAAATAACCGATGCGTTCGCTTCTTTTTTCTTCACTGCGTCAGCCACCGTATCAAAAACAGGGATACCATCCAGATCATCGCCACCCTTACCGGGCGTGACTCCCGCAACTACATTCGTTCCGTACTCCATCATCTGACGGGTATGAAATGAACCTTCGCTGCCGGTTATGCCCTGTACGACTAACCGCGTATCGTTATTCGCTAAGATGCTCATCTCAAGCCCCTGCTTTGGCTAATTCAGCCGCTTTTTGCGCACCTTCGAGGAAACTCGCTGCAACGTTGATCTCTACATCCGACTCACGCAGGATCTTGGAGCCTTCCTCGGCGTTGGTGCCTTCCAGCCGCACGATCAGCGGGACGTTGATGTTAACGTTCTTTGCCGCTTCCACCACACCTTGTGCCACAATATCGCACCGAACGATCCCACCGAATATATTTATAAGGACGGCTTTGATCGACGGGTCGCTCATAAGGATCTTGAAACCGTTCTCCACTGTTTCGACGCTCGCCGCTCCGCCCACATCAAGGAAATTTGCAGGTTCCCCGCCCGAAAGTTTGATGATGTCCATCGTAGCCATGGCAAGTCCTGCGCCGTTGACCATACAGCCGATATTTCCGTCGAGTTTAATGTAATTCAGATCGTATTTAGATGCCTGCACTTCAAATGGGTTCTCCTCGGTTTCATCTCTAAGTTCGAGCAGATCTTTATTCCTATAAAGGGCGTTATCATCAAAATTCATCTTGGCATCAAGAGCGATAACTTTATCGTCTTCGGTGATGACCAGCGGGTTTATTTCCAATAGTGACGCGTCTTTTGCGATGAAAGCTGTGAGCACCTTACTGAACAATTTTATCGCTTCTTTGAATGCGTTTCCTTGTAGACCGAGTCCGAACGCAAGTTTACGAAGCTGGAAAGTTTGAACTCCAACGGCGGGGTCTATTCGTTCCTTTATGATGGCATCGGGATTTTCCGCAGCCACTTTTTCAATTTCAACGCCTCCCTCTTTGCTCACCATCAGCGTCAGCTGACTCGCCGCTCTGTCGAGGACGATCCCGAAATAGAATTCTTCGGCGATCTTCACGCCCTCTTCTATGAGGATAATATTTACCTGTTTTCCTTCCGGTCCGGTTTGATGCGTTACGAGATTCATACCGAGAATTTCCGTTGCGAATGCTTCTGCTTCCGCAGCGTCGGATGCGAGTTTCACTCCGCCGCCTTTTCCACGTCCGCCTGCGTGAATCTGCGCCTTCACTACAACTCTGCCTCCCCCCAATTCTTCAGCGATCTTCTTCGCTTCGGCTGGTGTTTCCGCAACGCCGCTATTCGGAACAGGTACGCCGAATTCTTTCAATATTGCTTTTGCCTGATACTCATGGATTTTCATAACGTCAGTGTCGTCCCACTTTTGCCCTCAAGGGCGTTCACGATCTCATTAACGGAGCAGATAATTGCTTTGCTCCCTCCGTTTTCACAAAAATTTATTGCTGCTTGAACCTTCGGTCCCATTGACCCTTCTGGGAAATGACCTACTTCCAGAAACCTGTGAGCGTCATTTATTTTCAGCTCTGTCAGCAGCTCCTGACCTTGCGTGTTAAAATTCAGATATGCTCCGTCTACAGCCGTCGCCAGGATGAGATGAGATGCACCCACTATTTCTCCTAAAAGGGCTGATACCAGGTCTTTATCGATCACCGCGTCCACCCCGTCAATTAATCCTTTCGCGTCCTTACAGACGGGAATTCCCCCTCCGCCTGCGGCTATCACCACGCTGCCGTTCTCCACCAGCAGTTTGAGGACATCTGCCTCTAACAGTTCCAGCGGAACCGGGGAGGCTACCACCCGCCTGTATTTATTGCGGGAATTTTTCTTCATGACCCAGCCTCTTTCCTGCCGGAATTTCACAGCTTCCCATTCGTCGTAATGAGGTCCGATAGGTTTGGTGGGATTATCAAACGCTTTGTCCTTAGGATCAACGAGCAATTGGGAAACGAGAGTCACAACCTGCCGTTTGATCTTGGCGGTGTGGAGCACGTTCATAAGCGTCTGCTGGATCATGTATCCCATCGTGCCTTCAGTTTCCGCTACGCAGATCCCTAATGGATTAACAGGAACAACATCGCTCGCCATTTCCGCCCGGAGGAGTGCGTCCCCAACCTGCGGTCCGTTGCCGTGCGTGATCACAACATCATATCCCATCTTCAGGATTTCCGCAACGCTCAATAGCGATTCGCGAACGTTAGCGAATTGTTCTTCTACTGTTCCCCTCTGACCGGCAGCAACAATTGCATTCCCGCCGAAAGCGATAACGATCCGTTTTGAATTTCTCTTGCTCATATATCGCTTAGCATTTCCTCGATGTTGGGCGAACCTATCTCAGCCAGATCATAAGTCACAACTGCTGAAGGTTTTTCGATGTTTATCAACTTTGTAAGGTTTATGGGTGTGGCAATGACCACCGCATCGCAATCCGTGCTGTTAATGGTTTCTTCCAAATCTTTCATCTGAGCATCGCCGTAGCCCATTGCGGGCAGCAGTATGCCGATGTCGGGGTATTGATCGAATGTATCTTTTATAGTTCCCACAGCAAACTGTCGCGGGTCTATCAGTTCAGCTGCGCCGGCTTCCTTTGCCGCCACAACTCCCGCTCCATACTTCATCCCACCATGCGTCAAAGTGGGACCGTCTTCAACGACGAGGACTCGCTTTCCGCTGATGAGTTCCGGCTTATCGACCGTTACAGGTGAATCGGCTTCAATTATCGTCGCATCGGGATTCAGAGATTTCACATTCTTGATAACTGTCTCTACATCCGCCCGTTCGGCTGTGTTGACCTTATTGATTATAACTACATCCGCTAACCTGACGCAGGTTGAACCGGGATAATAAGTTAGTTCGTGTCCGGGACGATGCGGATCTGCGACTGTGAACATTATATCAGGTTTAAAAAACGGCAGATCGTTATTTCCGCCATCCCATAAAACTACGTCCGCTTCTTTTTCCGCTTCCCTTAGGATCGCCTCGTAATCAACGCCGGCAAATACCACGTCACCCCGGGCGATGTGCGGCTCATATTCTTCCCGCTCTTCTATTGTTACATCATGTTTTTCAAGATCATCATATTCCGCAAAGCGTTGAACACGCTGAGCCACCAGGTCGCCGTAAGGCATGGGATGCCTGACGATAGCTATTTTCTTCCCCATTTTCTTAAGAACTTCGGCTACTTTTCGCGTGGTCTGACTCTTGCCTGATCCTGTACGAACAGCGCAAACCGCTACGATAGGTTTGGTGGATTTCAGCATTGTCTGCTCCGCGCCCATAACTCCGAACTGCGCTCCCGCCGCCATAACTTCGGATGCTTTTTCCATAACATACTGATTTGAAACATCGCTGTATGCGAAGATCACCTGATGAATATTCTCTTTCTTTATTATCTCAATTAGTTCTGATTCTTCATGGATAGGTATTCCGTTGGGATAAAGTTCTCCTGCCAGCTCTTTCGGATAAACTCTTCCGTCGATATTCGGTATCTGTGTTGCAGTAAATGCGACTACTTCGTAATTATCGTTATCCCGAAAGACAGTATTAAAATTATGAAAATCGCGCCCTGCGGCACCCATAATAACAGTTCTTATTCTATCTGCCATTTGTAATATTCCTTTTCTTTATCTAAATCGTTCATCAAAAAACTCATTTATTCCGTTATAAAATAAACAACAATGCGGCGACCCTTTAAATCTTTTGAAATATTCAACAGCGGCTTCGGGTTAAACTACTATACCTTTTCCGAAACCAGTTTTGCTTGCTGAAAGAATAACAGGTAATCACTTCCGCCTGCCTTTGAATCCGTACCGGACATATTAAATCCGCCGAACGGATGGACTCCGACTAAAGCGCCTGTGCACTTTCTATTAAAATATAAATTACCCACATGAAATTCGCGCGACGCTTTTCCTAACTTTTCTTTGTTTTTGGAATACACTGAGCCTGTCAGACCGTAGATCGTGTCGTTGGCAATATCCAGAGCATCATCGAAATCCTTAGCTTTTATCACTGCTAATACAGGTCCGAATATCTCTTCCTGAGCCAATCGGGAACTCCTGTCCAGATCGCCGTAAATGGTCGGTTTGTAATAATAACCTTCTTCCGAATCACGTTCCCCGCCGATGAGCAGCTTCCCCTCACCTTTTCCTATCTCCACGTACTCTTCCACTTTTTCTAACGATGACTTATTTATCAATGGACCTACATTGGTTGAACCTTCGGTCGGATCACCAATTTTGAGCTCGGACGTTTTCTGAAGCACTTTTTCCATCAGCTCGTCGTGTACATCTTCCACGACTATCAGCCGTGAGCAAGCCGAACATTTTTGTCCGCCATAGCCGAACGCCGCCGACACAACGCCTGATGCCGCATCCTCAATATCCGCTTCGGAGTCAACTATAATAGCATCTTTGCCTCCCATTTCAGCCAGGACACGTTTGATCCAGAGCTGTCCCTCCTGAGGCACTGCCGCAACTTTATTGATGTTCAGTCCGACTTCCATTGAACCGGTGAACGCTATGAATCGTGTTTTCGGATTTTTCACAAGTTTATCGCCCGCAAGCGCGCCAGGACCTGTAAGAAAGTTCAGCACGCCGTCAGGCAGACCGACTTCTTCCATGATCTTAACTAACTGATATGCGTTTGCCGGAGAATCAGAAGAGGGCTTGAGAACAATAGTGTTACCCGATACGATCGCGGCAACAGCCATTCCCGATGTGATCGCCAGTGGGAAATTCCACGGTGGAATAATAACGCCAACGCCGAGAGGAATATATGTCGTATAAGGATTTTCGCCAGAGATCGGAACCATCGGTTTATTCCCCGAATACCGCAAAGCTTCCTGACCGTAAAATTCCAGAAAATCTATAGCCTCCGCCGTCTCACCGTCTGCTTCGCCCCATGACTTGCCAACTTCATATACCATCCATGCAGAGAGCTCCATTCTCCGCTCCCGCATGATGTCGGCAGCCTTGAACAAGTAATCAGCCCGTTCTTCCGCTGGTGTTTTCGACCATGACTCAAATGCGGCAGCCGCTGCGTCAACAGCGTCGTTGGCTTCTTTTTCGCCTGCTTTTTGATAATGCCCGATAACCTGCTCTGATTTCGCAGGATTAAATGAGCTGAAAGTCTCTTCTGCGGTCACCTTCTTGCCGCCGATATGGAGGTGATAAGTTCTTCCCAGCTCTCCCGCCACAGTGATCAGAGCGGATATCATGCTATCTATGTTTTCAGATTTCGTAAAATCTAAGTATTCTGTCGGTTTATATTTTTCTCGTTCCAAGCATTATTCCTTAATATTAATCTAACGCCATCTCTTCTATCTCGCCCGGTTCCCAGGTTGAATAATTTTCAACTTTTAGCACTTCTTTTGAATATTCATCAACTTTCTGAACGAATTCCGCTAATGTTTTGAGCCGCTGAAATTCATCAGTCGCCTGGTGACAATTCGACATCCCGGATATGAACCATGAGATCATCTTTTTCGCCTGACCGAGCGCGCTGAACTCGCCTCTGAACCGCACTTCGGCTTCAATATAATCTCTTAATATTTGAAATTTTTCTTCATCACCCGGTTCATCCAATATTTCCCCAGTTTCGAGGTAATGTTCTATGATCGTGAATATCCAGGGTCTGCCGATGGCGCCTCTGCCGATCATTACATAATCGCATCCGGTAGTCTCAAAACATTTTTTGGCTTTCTCCGCAGAATCGATATCGCCGTTACCGATCACGGTGATAGAAACTGCCTCTTTAACCTGCTTGATGATACTCCAATCCGCACTGCCCGAAAAACTTTGTTCTCTCGTCCTTGGATGAACACTGATCGCCGATATTCCTGCATCTTCAAACATTTGAGCGACTTCAACCGCATTTACATGCTTGTCGTCCCAACCGCTCCTGATCTTTGCTGTTACCGGAATTTCAACGGCATTCACGACCGCGCGGACTATCTCCTCTAAATGCTTGATGTCTTTCAGCAGCGCTGAACCCGCCCCCTTTTTCGTCACTTTGTTCACGGGACAACCGAAATTCATATCGAGAACATCAGGTCTCCATTTCATTACTTCAACAGCCGCTGACTCCATTGTAGCCGTATCTTCACCGTATATTTGTATCCCTATGGGACGCTCGGCTTCTTCATATCCGAGGTAACGCAGAGTGTTTGAAGCGCCTCTCGCTATCCCTTGTGATGATGTCATCTCTGTATATACAAGGGCTGCTCCCGCCTCTTTACAAAGTCCGCGAAAGGGTGAGTCGGTTATTCCTGCCATTGGCGCCAGAATGACATTTCCTTTCAAATTTAGTTTTCCCACCGTCATCTCCTTGTATATTCCCCCCGGCTATTACAGTCTGTAATGATAAATAAAACTCGCCAAACTTGCAAGCAAATTTGAATGGGTCTCATTGACATATATTATGAAATAATCCTCCTCTTTTCAGTTTTAAAATTACCTGCGAGTAGAATCGGGGTTTGCAAAAAGCGCAGTGCAGTCGCTTTTCATCAACCGGACGACCGCGCAGCACATCATCACCATCGAGGATCCGATCGAGTAC
>CBDUTM010000048.1:0-8560 GCA_965369985.1 uncultured bacterium
GCTTGATATGATGATGCCGAAATTGAGCGGAAATGAAGTATTAGAAAAAATGCGTGCAATAGATGAGTTAAGAGATATTATCGTGCTTATGGTTTCGGCAAATTCTGAAGTTCATCAAGTCCAAAAAGCACTTTCCCTTGGAGCTATGGATTATGTTATTAAGCCAATGAGACCGGTTATGATGGTCGAGCGTATCGTGCGGGCATTTCAGGGTGGCACACGAAAACAGAAAAAGAGTATGGACATAAATAAGCAGGGAGATGAACATACTCACTTACTTCTACTTTCCAAAAACGAAGCATTTAAAAAAGAAATAACATCTAATCTTCCGGAAGTGTATAAAGTCGATGTGCTGGAATCTATTGACGACCTGCAAGAATATTTCGAATCATCATATTGCCAGTATATCTTAGCGGACGAAGAGTCATTAGATATACCGAACGCAGGTAAACTCAGCAGCACAATACTCTCCATTGACAGAGACAGCCCGATAAAACCATATCTTTATTATTGGTCTGATTTTGAACAAGGTGATATTGACAAATACCTGATGCAGGGTATTGAAAAGTGCATCAAACGTCCCGAAAAGCCCGAAGAACTTTATGACCTTTTAAATGAAACGTTTGAAGTTAATCTCGTTGAAGTAATTCGAAAGAGCGATGAGTTGATCTTACTCCGCAGGCGGGATATTGAAACGGCAGCCGCGGGCAGGGAAATGACCCGGCATGTCGAAGAACTCACCAAAAAAGGAACAAAAAAGTTCATAATTGACCTGTCAGTATTGGAACAGATCAAGTTAGAAGAAATTCAACATCTTTCTGAATTCACTAATTCCCAAACAAGACGTGGAATAAAAGTCTGTTTTGTGCTGAATTCAAAACATGTAAAACAGTCGTTTTTTGAATTTATAGAAACTGTAAATGTTTCAGTTGTTGACAGTGTAGAGGAGGCTATAAGGGAAATTAGCTGAACGATGTCAACGAATTATTTTACTATAAACGATGCCGTGCAAACAGACTTTAATTCACGAATTAATTCACACTTGACAAAGTATATGAGTTCAATTATATTCGTTTTCTCGAAACAATTAGATGAAGGCTTTTAATTTTATTCCACAATATATAGTCTATTTCGAGTAGAAAATGTTTATATTACGTTGTGCTGTTTTAAAGAGTATTTCAAATTTATTAGGAATAGTTAGGCAAAAGATAAATGACAGATGACCGGGGAAGCAATTTTCCTTCAAAGAATCTCACGACAGCTGATAACGAGCTAAGTAGTTGGAGTGATTTCGCTAAATTATTTATAACTCCATTTTTTATTGCAGCTGCTGCAATAGGTCTGTTTTTTTCGTTCACATTCTTCTTTTCAGAATCGAAAGATAAGTATGACTACCTTGAAAGCATTAAAATCGGCGGGGCTAATAACCGGTGGCACTCGGCATTTATGCTTTCGAAAATACTGAGAGCGGATGCTGACGAACCGGTGAGTGATCGTTTTATGAATGAAATACTTTCCATTTACAAAAACGCAAAGTCTGATGACCCACGGATTCGCCGCTATTTGACTCTTGCCCTTGGGCACATTTCAGATCCGAGAAGTATCAAGAGTCTGAAAGATGCCACTTTAGACGCAGATGACGAAACAAGACTTTACGCGCTTTGGTCGTTGGGAAAACTTGGAACGGAAGGTGTTCATAAAGATTTGGAAAAATTTATAAACGACCCTGATCCCGGGATGAGAAAATTATCGGCACATCTTCTCGGAAGCGTGAAAGGGGGGAATCCTGAAGTCGCTTTGAAGGCTGCCCTTTCTGACCCTGTTGACGATGTGAAATGGAATGCGGCGCTATCATTGGCTAAAAGGGGTGATAGAGCAGGATTAGAGATATTGGAGATGATGATAGACAGAGAATATCTGCATAGGCACCTTGAGATGAATGAATCTCTGAAGGAGGCGACGATCCGATCAGCGATCATCGCTATAGGAAATCTCCGCGAGGTTGTTTTAAGGGAAAAGATTGAAGCGCTCAGAGATTCGGACCCAAGTATGAAAGTCCGGCAAGCGGCTATAGATGCTTTAATTATGTTCGACGAAAAGAGTTAATCATTCACGGAGTGAAAGGGAAATGACAGAAGACGTTTCAAACGCTGGAACCAATGCCGCTGACGACAAGAAACCGTCAGAAGAAACCGGAGCGAAAACAGAAGATGTAGGCACAGCCGAAAAGGTTCCTGCTCCACCGCAAAAGAAAACAGTGGACAGGAGAAGTTTCTTTTCGTGGCTGGGCTTAGCATGGATATCATTTAGCGCAGCGACACTGGGAGTATTAGCCGCGATAGGGAGGCTGTTTTTCCCCAACGTGCTATTCGAACCGCCATTAACTTTTAAGGCCGGCTTTACCGATGAATACATAATTGACGTTGTAGATGAGCGGTTCAAAGAATCTTTCGGAGTGTGGCTGGTCAGAACTTCTACGGAAATGTATGCTCTCAGCACCGTTTGTACTCATCTCGGCTGCACGCCTAATTGGCTTTCGGCGGAAGGAAAATTTAAGTGTCCCTGCCATGGAAGCGGATTTTACAAAACCGGAATCAACTTTGAAGGACCCGCTCCAAGACCGCTTGAAAGATATCGCATTACATTTACCGAAGAGGGGCAAATTCTTGTTGATAAGAACAGGAAGTTTCAGTATGAAAAAGGACAGTGGAGTGATCCTGAAAGTTTTATAAAGGTTTAATCCTCTATTAAAGGAAGATAAAAATAATGGCAGATGAGAATATAAAGGAAGAGAGCACGGACGAAAAGCCGAAAGCTGCTCCTACCAAGAAGAAAAAGAGTACCTGGAATCAGCTGGTTGATTCTCAGGTTGCAAAATCTTTTTTCAGGACAGGAATACCGCGGACCCGACGCTCAAGACTCCTTGTAATCCTTAACTCGGTGTGGTTGCACCTTCATCCGGCAAGAACTCACAGGCATGCGGTACGACTGCGTTATACATGGTGTATGGGAGGGCTCTCCTTTTTCTTATTTATGGTGTTGACAGTGACGGGCATTCTTTTGATGTTTTATTATCGACCAACCGTAGAATACGCGTTTATGGATATAGTTGATCTTCGAGAACAAGTCCCGTTGGGAATTATGAGGGAATTGCATCGATGGGCAGCCCATCTAATGGTAATAACCGTCTGGTTACATATGTTCCGCGTATTCATGACGGGATCGTACAAACCACCACGCGAATTTAACTGGGGAGTCGGCGTTATATTATTAGTTCTCACACTGCTGCTGAGCTTTACAGGATATCTGCTTCCCTGGGATCAGCTTGCAATTTGGGCTGTTACAGTAGGAACGAATATGGCACGAGCAACACCCTTCCTCGGACATGAAGGACCGGGTGCCTCGCTGCTTCAAATTGGGGATATTGCGCTTGTGCATGCCGGAAGTGACGTTAGGTTTGCATTGTTGGGCGGACGATTTGTAGGCGAAGCAACTCTCTTGCGGTTTTATGTTCTCCATTGTGTTGGATTGCCGTTTATTGCAATTCTTCTCATGGCGCTTCATTTCTTCCGCATCAGAAAAGACGGCAACATTTCGGGGCCAATGTAATGGAGGGAGTCAATTAGATATGACAGGAATAATTAATTTTTTATCAGATCCGCCGGTTCTATTTACTTTATTGCTGATAATTCTCTATCTGAGTTTTAAATATCCAAGAGTATTCTGGTCGGGTAAAGCAATGGTGATAGTAGGAGTTGGGTCGGCACTCTTCTTCTTGTTGAGTTTGTTTAACGCTAATTTCAGGCTAATAGTTACTAAGGCTGATAATGTCCCCATAGTTGGATTAATATTCATGATATTTTTCTTCACATGGCTGGCGATGTGGCAAGCGGTAAATAACGATAAGCGAATAGCACAAGGATTACCTGTTGCTGAAGCGGAAATTGAGCCAAAAAGAGTAATCGTTTGGCCTGATCTTGTATATATCGAGCTGATCGCCCTGACACTCACTCTCATATTGCTCATCGGATGGTCGGTATTGCTGGAAGCGCCATTGGAACAACCTGCAAATCCTGCCAATTCACCAAATCCGTCAAAAGCGCCCTGGTATTTTCTTGGATTACAGGAGTTACTAGTTTATTTCGATCCTTGGATAGCGGGAGTATTGCTACCCGGTATATGTGTCGTTGGTCTTATCGCAATTCCGTTTATAGATAAAAACGTTAAAGGAAATGGATATTATTCATTTGCTGAACGGAAAATGGCAATTTCCATATTTCTTTTTGGCTGGTTGCTGCTATGGATTTTATTGATTGTCATAGGAACTTTTTTAAGAGGTCCCAACTGGAATTTCTTTGGTCCGTATGAATATTGGGATATCCATAAATTAGAGCCGTTGATAAATATTAATCTCTCGGAGATAATCTATATAAAGGTATTAGGGACCGGATTGCCAAAAAGTTGGTTTTTTAGGGAGATATTCGGAATCGGTCTTCTAGGTGTATATTTCCTTGTAACACCCATAATCTTGATACGCGGAAAATTCGCAAATTTATACCGGCAATTAGGGGTGGGCAGGTTTGCTATCTTTGTAACCTTACTTCTGCTTATGGTGAGTGTTCCCATCAAGATGTATCTAAGGTGGCTTTTCAATCTAAAATATCTCGTTGCCATACCCGAGTTTTTCTTTAACATATAAATAGGAGCGTTGATTGGCGAAGAAGAAAGAAGATATAGAGTATCTTTATAATATTCCAAATTTAAACATCGTATTTGCGCTTACGAGCGTGGGTTTACTGCTTGCTGTCATATGGATGTTCGCCGATGACTATTCAAGGGAGTGGCGGGATTATCAGCGGGAATATAGAAGTACACAAATTGAAAACGCAAACAACGAACTGGAATCCATGAGAGCCGAACTTGACTCTACGCAGCTAGAATCAATTGGAGCAAAGATATCTGCAGCGGAATTACTGGTAATTGAAAGGGAAAAAGAAATTGAGTTGGCACAGAATAACTTAACTTCCCTGGAAGATGAATGGTATATGATAGATCAAACGTATCGTTTTGCGAAATCCAAATACGATGCAAAAAAATATTCCTATGAAGTACAGCTTGAGGAAAACCTCGCTGCCGAGGCTGAACAATTAAAAAATGAGATGAATGAGTTTAGCGTCATTATGTTCAATTCAAAAAATGAAATCGAGTTGAATGAGGTAGAAAAGGAAAAAGCCAGATCCGTTTTGGATAATTTGAACATAGAGTTGTCCGAGGGCAAAAACGAATTGGATAAACTCAGCAAAGATATAAAGCAAATAGAATTATTTCTCACTCAAATTGGGCCGAGTTTTGCCAATGATTATTTTAGAAATATGCCTATGGTTGATTTCATCAACCCTTCTGAAAAGGTTATACAGGTAGTTGTTTCGGACTTAAGTGAGGATCTGAATTTCCTTACAGTGCCTCGGGTCGACAGATGTCAGACATGCCATCTCGCCATAGATAAACCGGGTTTTGAGGACGCGGAACAGCCTTACACTACCCATCCCAATCTTGAAGTATACATCGATAGAACGTCTCCTCATCCGTTATCCGATTTCGGTTGTACAACTTGTCACGGTGGTCTCGGCAGAAGCGTAACATTTAAAGACACATACCACACACCGGGCAGCGAAGAGCAAAAGGAAGAATGGATCGAAAAATATAATTGGGCAGAACCTCATCATTGGGATTATCCGATGTACCGGGCTGACCTGATAGAATCATCCTGTTTTAAGTGCCACAAGCAACAGGCTGAGGTAGTCGGAGCGGAAACTCTGAATGCGGGTGTTGACCTTATAAAAAGACTCGGTTGTTTCGGATGCCATAAAATTGAAGGTTTCACTGATTTGCGGAAAGTGGGACCTGATCTCACAAAGATTTCGTCTAAAGTTTCAAAAGAATGGACGTATAAGTGGGTGAAGGACCCCAAGCATTTCCAAAGCAAAACGAGAATGCCCCGATTTTTTAATCTTCTCAATAGCAGCACACCTGAAGATATGATCTCAAATGATGTGCAAACGAGAGCGATAGTTGATTATATTTTCGCTAATTCTCAAAAAGACAACTATAATAGAGTTCCAAGGCGTGGAAATCGGAATCGAGGTGAAGCGCTTGTTGAAAATCTCGGTTGTTTAGGATGCCATAAACTGGGCGATACTTACAACACAAATGGCAAGATCTTAAGCAGACGTGAGTTCGGTCCTAATCTCACTGGATTGGGAAGTAAGCTGAATAATGCATGGCTGTTTCATTGGCTGAAAGACCCTAAGCAGTATTTCTCAGAGACAGTTATGCCTCGGATGCGGTTAACTGACCAGGAAGCGGCTGATATATCATCTTATCTACTTTCAATTAATAATGAAGAATTTGACAACACGCCACTTCCGAGTGAAAATCAGGAGGCGCTGAATGAGTTAACATTTGAATATCTCAAGCGCAATATGATCCGTTCGGAAGCCGATGCCAAGCTTGCATCTATGAGTAGTACCGAGAAATCCGAATTTGTCGGCGAAAAACTTATCGGACGATACGGTTGTTTCGGATGTCACGTCATTCCGGGATTTGAGAACGCTCAGCAGATAGGAACCGATCTGACTGAAGAGGGTTCAAAACTCATCACGCGATTTGATTTTGGTTTTGTTGATATTGAGCATAGTAAAGAGGAATGGATTTACAATAAGCTCAAGACACCTCGAATTTTCGACGATGGAAAAGTGAAACTATTCGATGAAAAATTGAAAATGCCTGACTTCAGTCTGTCAGACGAAAAAGTAAATGCCGTGCTAACAGCTATAATGGGCTTCACCAAAGAAAATGTCGCTTCTACTAAGATGAGAAATCTTGACAGTCATGAACTTAAAGTTCATGAAGGGTTGCGATTGATCCAGGAACGAAATTGTCGTGGCTGCCATATTATTGAAAATGAAGGCGGGTCAATTTCGCCCGTGATAAACGCGGTAATGATGAAAAGTGGATTTACAGAGGAAGAGGCAATCTCATTTTATCCTCCGAATTTGCAAGGTGAGGGTGAGAAGGTACAGCCGGATTGGTTATTCCGGTTCGTAAAAGACCCGAGCGAGATTCGTCCCTGGCTAAAAGTGAGAATGCCAACCTTCTATTTATCTGACGAAGACGCGCTTACCCTCGAACAATTCTTCACGCATGCTTCGAAACAGGACTTTCCATATAGATATGCTGAAAAAACGAAATTGAGTGGCAAGTTATTACGGGATGCACGAAATCTTGTCTCAAACGACTACTTTGCCTGCTTCTCGTGTCATCAGCAAGGGGCAAAGAAACCTGAGGGTCCTGTCACGGACTGGGCGCCTGATTTAGCTCTTGCAAGCGACAGGCTCCGCCCGGAGTGGATACCCAAATGGATCAGAAATCCGAATCAGATTCAACCCGGTACAAAGATGCCAACGTTTTTCGATCCGGAATATTTTGATGAATCGGGTCCCGACGATATCCTTGATGGAGATGAAGATAGACAGATACAGGTTATGACTGATTATATTTTACAACTGGGGGGATAATGACTGTCCCACAAAATACTAATGTCCGGAGGACAGAATGAAAAACATGAAGATAGTAGTGATTATGACGGTAGTGATGGTTTTTGCAGTTAGTGCTCAGGGTCAGTATACACCGGGAACAGTATCCGGTGGCGGTACGATTTCAGGAATGGTATTGTATGGCGGAACTGCGCCTACTCTAAAGGCTCTCAAAATCGAAAAAGACAAAAAAGTTTGCGCGCTTCACGATAAATATAATGAGGAACTTGTCGTTGGCGGCAAAGGCGGACTTAAGAATGTAGTTGTTTACATAGAAAGCATTAAAACCGGAAAAGCATGGGAAGCGAAGTATACTCTCGACCAGAAAGGATGCAGATTTGACCCGCACGTTATGGTAGTCGGTGCCGGCGAAAAGCTGAGCATACTTAACAACGATAAAATTCTCCACAACCTTCATACGTACAGCAAAATTAATCCGTCTATGAATAAAGCACAGCCCAAATTTAAGAGGAAAATGTCAGCAAAATTTGCTAAGGCTGAGTTTATAAAATTACGCTGCGATGTTCACGCATGGATGAGCGGTTGGATAGTTTCGGCTGCAAACCCATACTATGTGGTGACGGATGACGCAGGTAGTTTTAGTATCAATGATGTACCTGCGGGAACTTACACGCTGAAATATTGGCATGAAACACTCGGTGAGCAGTCGATGGAAGTGACCGTGACCGGCGGTGGTACAGCCAAATCAGACGCTAAATTTTCTCCCAAGTCTTAATCAATTAAATAACTGAAAGTATCTTGAATGGCTGAAACTGAGAAAAAATTTAAACCGGAAAAGAAACCTAAAAAACCGCGCCCGATAGCCTGGGTTGATTGGGACGGTTGCACAGGTTGCGAAGTTTGTATCGCTTTCTGTCCTGTTGACTTTATGTATCTTGCCGATAGCCCTGAGTCGGTTATGAAGGGACACGCACAGATAATAGTGGTGTATTACGAAAATTGCA
>CBDUTM010000049.1:0-8459 GCA_965369985.1 uncultured bacterium
TGAGATGGAAGTGGAACTTGATTCTCACGGCGATTCGAGTTTGGAAAATATGCTCGCTGATTTGAAGAAGGAAAGCAATACACTCTTTTTTAAGTTTGTGACTGAGAATTACTCCAATTGGGTAAGTGATGACAGGACAGACAGCCCTACCCTGTCAACGGATATTATATCGAGATATACATATCCGCTACTGAAAGAAGGAAAAGAAGTAGTCTTTTTGCTAATTGACTGTATGAGACTTGACCAATGGTTTTCAATCGAAAAATATTTGTATGAATACTTTAATATATCAACAGAATATTCTTATTCTATACTCCCTACAGCCACTCCATTTTCAAGGAACTCGATATTCAGCGGTCTATTTCCAAAAGAATTATCAGAAAAATATTCTGATATATGGAGAAAAGCGTGGGAGGATGAAGGCTCAATGAATAGACATGAAGATCTATATTTAGAGGAGCAGCTAAAGCGATTAAAAATTGATCTAAAGCCGGCACTGAAATATGAAAAGGTGCTTACCGCTATAGAAGGAAAAGCTATCGAGAAGCAAATTCCTACTTTTGTCGATGTGCCGTTCATTAGTCTTGTAGTCAATTTTGTGGATATTCTCACGCATACGCGTTCCGAATCGGAAATAATTAAAGAAATCGCTCCTGATGAATCAGGCTTCAGGTCTATTACCCGTTCATGGTTTGAAAATTCGTGGTTGTTTCAAGCATTAAAGAAATTTTCTGAAATGGGCAAAACGGTGATCCTGACAACAGATCACGGAAGCATCAGAGTAACTCGGGGAACAAAAGTGATCGGTGACCGAGAAACATCCACAGGGCTGAGATATAAATATGGTAGAAGTCTGAAAAGCGAGGATAAAGAAACATATTTCCTTAAGAATCCACATGATTGGAAACTTCCTTTAAAAGGTGTCAATACGAACTTCATTTTTTCGAAAAGTGATTATTTTTTCCTCTATCCGACGAATTATAATAAATATTTAAATTATTATAAGGATACGTTTCAGCATGGCGGAATATCTCTTGAAGAAATGATATTACCGGTTGTGACATTAGAGCCGAAAAAGTGACATTCGATTTGGATATAGCGGTTAGTGAGAAAAAAATTAATACTCACAGCGCCGAAGAGACAATTAAAGAAGGCAAGAATTTCGGGTCGGGGCTTAGAAGTGGAGACGTGGTGGCTCTCACAGGTGAATTGGGAGCAGGTAAAACAGCGTTTACTCAAGGAATATGTGAAGCACTGAATGTTAAAAATCCGGTTATAAGCCCAACATTCACAATAGTGAATGAATATGATGGTTTGTATAAGGTGTTTCATTTTGATGCCTATCGTATTGAAAGTCAAAAGGAATTTATCTCAATCGGATTCGAGGATTATCTTTTGGAAGAAGGGATTTGTATCATTGAATGGGCTGACAAGATAAAAGATTTGCTTCCTGAACGAACTATATGGGTTAAATTTTACCACGATGAGATTAATGAAGATCAAAGGGAACTGCGGATTAAATTTCCAGAGGTTGATATAAATTGAAACTACTGGCGATAGATACTTCTTCTTCTCAATGCAGCATAGCCTTAGTCAAAGATGGCTTGATATTGAATTCATCTGCTGAAGATTCAAATCATAAGCATTCTACGGCTCTTGCGACCATGGCAAAAGAAGCGTTAATCATGGGTGAAACTGAGCTATCTGAGATTAATGGAATTGCAGTCGCCATCGGACCCGGTTCGCTCACAGGCTTGCGGGTAGGTCTTGCTTTTGCAAAAGGTCTTTGCATGGCAGCATCGCTAAGGATAGTGGCAGTGCCTACACTTGATGCTATGTCGCGAGCGGTTAATCGAGAAAATAGTTACATAAAGCCGATAATCAGGGCGAAAAAGGGATATTTGCATACGGCGCTATATGAAACGAATGATGGGATCTTGAAAGAGATCGATCCTTATAAACTCATCGCGGATGAAAATATTTCGGCTGACATTCTTAATAAAACGATATTAGTTGGAGATGACACTGTTATTGAAAGCGTTTCCGAATTCGCTAGCGAGTATGAGATCATTAAAAATTCAAGTTTAAATCCGGTGGCGGTAGGAGTTGCGATCATTGGCGAAGAGATGTTAATAAAGGGAAAAATTTCAGAGCTTACTGATTTGGATCCTGATTATAAAATGGAGTTTAAAGCTGTAGAATGGATACCGGAAACGATATCAATATAAGAATTATGTCCGAAGAAGACTTAAGCTGGGTTTCCGAGGTTGAAAGTCGTTGTTTTCCGGATCCATGGTTAACAGAAGCATTCGAGGCAGAGATAAATCAAAATGATTTTTCTAAGCCGATCGTTGCGCTACTCGGAGATAGAAGAGTCGGATATGCCGTACCCAGGTATGTTGCCGATGAGCTTGAGATCACAAATTTGGCAGTTGATCCAGATTATAGAAGGATGAATGTCGGTTCAATTATGATGGGTAGAATATTGAACGATAGTGAGAAAAGGGATGTAAAATATGGCTATCTTGAGGTGAGAGTGGGAAACCGAGCAGCGATAAAGTTATATGAAAAATTCGGGTTTAATGAAGTGGGATTAAGAAAGAACTATTATTCAGGAATAAATCCTGATGCAATCATTATGATGAAAAATTTTACTGAAGATTAAAAAGGAATAAAATTGAGTTGGTTTAAAAGAGTACAAAAAGGATTGCATACTTCTCAGAAACGGGAAATGCCTGATAATCTTTGGATTAAGTGCAAAGGATGCGGAGAAATTTTATATCGAAAAGAATTAGAAAAAGGTCTTCACGTTTGCCCGAAGTGCGGATATCATTTTAGGACGGGAAGCGTATCTTATATACCGATACTCGCGGACGAAAATAGCTACACCGAAATATCTCCTAATATGAGGTCATCTGACCCACTCAAGTTTAAAACTACAAAAAAATATTCTGATCAGTTAAAGGAAGCAAAAAAACGAACAGGATTAACAGATGCTTGCCGGATAGGTCATGCCAGAATTGATAATTATCCCGTGATATTGGGTGTAATGGACTTCGGATTCATCGGAGGGAGTATGGGTTCAGTTGTGGGGGAGAAGGTCGCCCGTGGAATTGATGCGGCACGCGAAAATAACTGTCCGATTATAATAGTGTGCAGTTCAGGAGGAGCGAGGATGCAGGAGGGAATTCTTTCTCTAATGCAAATGGCGAAGACAAGTGTGAAATTAGGTCAGATCTCCGAACGAGGTCCGCTGTTCATATCAATCGTGACTGACCCGACCACAGGAGGAGTTACTGCGAGTTTTGCGATGTTAGGAGATATAATTATTGCCGAACCGGGAGCTCAAGTCGGATTCGCGGGTCAAAGAGTGATAAAGCAAACTATCGGGCAAGACTTGCCGGAGGGATTTCAAAGAGCTGAATTTCTTATGGAAAAAGGGTTTGTGGATATGATAGTTGAGCGCAAGAATATGAAAGCGGAAGTATCTAAAATCATAAGATTTTTTCATAATGACTAAGATACTACTAACAAATGATGATGGTATAAACGCTCCCGGTCTGTTTGCCCTGTATGAGTCAATCCGGACGATGGGCGACGTGACGGTTGTAGCTCCTGATACGGAAATGAGCGCAGTAGGTCACGCTATCACGCTGACAGATCCCTTGAGAGTTGAAAAAATTAATAAACGGGGAGAATTCTTCGGATATGCAGTCAGTGGAACACCGGCAGATTGTGTAAAAATCGCTGTTTGGGCGCTTTTAGATGAAAAGCCGGATTTAATTATTTCAGGAATTAATCTCGGGAACAATACCGGTATCAGTATCATCTATTCGGGAACGGTAAGCGCAGCCACTGAAGGCACAATACTTGAAATTCCTTCTTTCGCAATTTCGCTGGTCGCCTATAGAAATCCTGATTTCAGATATGCGGCTAAGTTCGCAAAAAAAATGGCGACTATCGTTCTTGAAAAAGGTTTACCGGTAGGCACATTACTCAACGTCAATGTGCCGAATGTGAAAGAAGAGGAGATCAAAGGTGTACTTGTCACGCGCCAGGGGAAGGCGGTATACCGTGAACATTTTGATAAGAGGACTGATCCGTGGGGCAGGTCTTATTACTGGATGGCGGGTGAAAAGGTGGAATTAGAGGAAGAAGAATTTGTTGACGACAGTGCCTTGAAAAATAATCAAATCTCTATCACTCCGATACAATTCGATCTTACGGATTATGCAAATCTCGATCTACTGAAAAGCTGGAATGTATCAAAGTGAAAGGGCACGACACTGTAGTAGTTCTTGATTTTGGATCACAATACACTCAGCTCATCGCAAGACGAATCAGAGAAGATGGTGTATATTCAGAAATTTTACCATATAATGCTCCACTTGATCAAATCCGTCAACTATCGCCCAAAGCGTTAATTCTGTCGGGCGGTCCTTCGAGCGTATATGAAAAAGAAGCCCCGATCGCTTCTCCTGATATTCTTGATTTTGGTGTACCCGTACTGGGCATTTGCTATGGGTTGCAGCTTTTGGGACAATTTTATGGTGTTAATATTGAATCATCAGATAAAAAAGAATATGGTCGCTCAGAGCTGATAATAGATGAAGACGATCCGCTTTTTTCAGGGTTTAACGGTGGCTCTACAGTTTGGATGAGTCATGGGGACAAGATCGAAAATCTTCCTGACGGATTTAAAAAGCTTGGTCACACCAATAATTCTGAATTTGCGGCTATCAGACATAGCACAAAAGATATATATGGAATTCAATTTCATCCTGAAGTAGCGCATACTGAAAATGGATCAAAACTGCTTCATAATTTTGTAAGAAACATTTCTAAAATATCCGGCGATTGGACACCAAAAACTTTTGTAAATGAATCGATTCAGCAAATTAGAGAAGTAGTGGGGGAGGATAACGTTTTATGCGCAGTGAGCGGCGGTGTGGATTCTACTGTCATGGCAGCGCTACTGGATAAAGCAATCGGAGAACATGCAACATTCGTTTTTATAGACACAGGACTTCTTAGGCTGAACGAAGCTAAGAATAATATGAAGATGTTCAGCGAAATATTGGATATCAATGTGCAGCTATATGACAAAAGTGAACAGTTCCTAACAGAGCTTGCTGGAATTAGCGACCCGGAGATCAAGCGAAAGGTTATCGGTAAAACTTTTATTGACGTATTTAGCGAGATAACGGAGAGTCTTGGAGAGCATAAATTCCTTGCTCAGGGAACATTATATCCTGACGTAATCGAAAGTAAACCGGTTTATGGTCCTTCAGAGACCATCAAATCTCACCACAATGTGGGTGGGTTGCCCGATGATATGGACTTTGAATTAGTAGAACCGTTAAGGGAATTATTTAAAGACGAAGTCAGAAATGTCGGTAGAGAAATGGGAATATCAGAGGAAGCTATCGGTAAGCATCCGTTTCCGGGACCGGGATTGGCTGTCAGATGCCCCGGTGAAGTGAATGAAGAGAAGTTAGATCTCCTAAGACGATCTGATGATATTTTTATCAGCGAGCTGCAAAAATCCGGAAACTATGATAAAGTTTGGCAGGCATTTACGGTTCTGTTGCCTGTAAAAAGCGTAGGAGTGATGGGAGATAAACGAACCTATTCAAATGCTATCGCACTAAGAGCGGTAACAAGTGTGGACGGTATGACCGCAGATTGGGGTCATCTGCCATATGATCTTCTCGGAAAAGTTTCAGATAAGATAATTAACGAAATTGATGGCATTAATCGAGTTGTGTATGACATTAGCTCAAAGCCACCGGCAACAATTGAATGGGAGTGATTGAATAGATATGTGCGGAATAGTCGGATATGTAGGTAAAAAAAATGGAATTCCTCTTGTATTGAATGGATTGAGGAGACTCGAATATCGGGGATACGACTCAGCTGGGATAGCAGTTCAGACCAATGGAAAACTCATGATCTCCAAGCATAAAGGTAAAATGAAAATTCTTGATCGGGCGATCATAAAAAGTAAGCTTTCCGGGAATGTCGTAATCGGTCATACGAGATGGGCAACACATGGCGCGCCAAATAAGCTGAATGCTCATCCACATCTGAGTTCAAGCGAGAATATCGCTCTTGTTCATAATGGGATCATTGAAAATTATCAATCATTGCGGACATTTTTAAAGAACAAGAAGATCAATTTCAAAACCGAAACCGACTCTGAAGTCCTGGTCAACCTGATAGAATACTTCTACAAAGGAAATCTCGAAGAAGCAGTCGCCAAAGCGGTGAGTAAAGTTGTTGGTGCTTATGCTATCAGTGTAATAGCCAATGATAGTCCGGGAAAGATCGTTGCTGCGCGGTTCGGTCCTCCGCTGATCATCGGCTTATCGAAAACTGAACAGTATGTGGCATCTGATGTGGCTGCAATTCTCGAATATACAAAAGATGTGATCTATCTGGATGATGGCGAGATCGCGACGGTTACAGGTAACGGAGTAAAAACGATCGATAAAGATAATCTGCCTGTAGATAAAGAAGTAACGGAAATATTGTGGGATCTTGATAAAATAGAAAAAGGCGGATATAAACACTTCATGCTGAAGGAAATTCATGAACAGTGTGATACTATCAGAGATTCCATAAGAGGAAGATTCGATGTGGCTAATGGCACAGCTCTGCTTGGCGGATTACGAGACTTTCTGCCGCAAATACTATCTGCATCGAACCTTTATATTACTGCCTGCGGGACATCCTATCATGCTGCGATGATCGGTGAAAATTTGATAGAAAGTTTTGCCGGAATACCGGCCGAAGTTGAATACGCGTCAGAATTCAGGTATAAAGACCCTATTATAGATGAAGATACCGTGGTGATAGCGATTAGTCAGTCCGGCGAAACGGCTGATACATTGGCTGCGGTCAAAATGGCTAAGAAAAAAGGAGCCACGGTTCTAGGTATATGCAACGTGGTAAGCAGCTCGATCGCAAGAGAGACAGACGGAGGCGTTTACATTCATGCAGGTCCGGAGATCGGAGTCGCTTCAACTAAAGCGTTCACGGCACAGGTAGCAGTTTTAACACTTCTGGCTCAAGCGCTTGGTCGCCTAACCGGTATGAGTTTAGCAGAAGGCAAAAGGTTTGTGAAAGATATGAATAATATCCCCGATCTAGCCAAAATTGTTCTCGACTCATCAGCTCACATCAAAAAAATCGCAAGAAAATTCAAAAACGCAGATAATTTTCTATATCTCGGTAGAGGTTTTAATTATCCGGTCGCATTGGAAGGTGCGCTTAAACTCAAGGAAATATCTTATATTCATGCCGAAGGTTATCCGGCGGCTGAGATAAAACACGGTCCGATCGCGCTAATTGATGAGAAGATGCCGGTAGTATTTATTGCTCCTCAAGATAAAACTTATGAAAAAGTATTGAGCAATATGGAGCAGGTAAAGGCCCGAAAAGGTTCTATAATTGTAATTGCTACTGAAGGTGACAAAAAGATAAAAAAAATAGCAGACTGGGTTATCAGTATACCAAAAGTTAAAAGCTATTTATATCCGATTATGACCGTAATTCCGCTTCAGCTGCTGGCATATCATATAGCAGTATTAAGGGGCTGTGATGTCGATCAACCACGGAATTTAGCAAAGAGTGTGACGGTAGAATGATCATTTGTAAAATCCCTCGAACACTTATTCTCGTATCAATGCTGCTATTGACTACGTTCAAAGTCACTGTTGCTCAAAGCGGAATAGATGATATTGCAGTTGAAAGCCTTGCAAAAAATGCCGTAGAACTTTACAAGAAGGGAGATTATGATCAAGCCCTTCAAGTCTTTGAAGAGCTGCATAAGATAAGATTTGAATATCAGAGTAATAAAGTTGTCCATTTTATGCTTGGTAAAACATTATATAAATTAAAAAATTATAAAAGAGCAAAATCTATCCAGAAAGACTTCTTGCTGAACTATCCGAATGACACAATGGCGGATTTCGTCCGGCACAATCTTGGTGAGATTTATTACAGGCTCGGCGAGTATCCCAAAGCGATGAGAGAATTTTTAGCAGTTGCAGTTGACGCTAAGAACGCTCCATTACGTTCCAAGGGGCTTACATTAGCGGGTTATATTTTAGAAAGCAAAGTTACTCTGGACGATATACGAAAGCAGCGAAATCAGACAGTAAATATAATCGAGAAAGCGTTTTTAACGTTAAAGTTATCTGAAAATCTATACATGCGCGGCGCAGGTGACCTTGCCAGATCAGAAGCGAGAGATTTTCTGTCAGAATATAAAAACCCTCCGTTTAAAGATGAAATTGAGAGGATAAGCAAAGGTAAGTTTTATGAAAGAGAGAGTTCGGTAACTATAGGAGTGCTACTGCCGTTAACTGGAGATAACTCCGAAAATGGAATGAACATCCTTAGAGGAATAAAAACAGCTTATGATGAACAGCCGGAGGAAGTCAGAAGAAAAATTA
>CBDUTM010000050.1:0-8324 GCA_965369985.1 uncultured bacterium
TCAAACTAAAAGAAGATATGGAAAAACTCGTGGAAAGGGCGCTGGAAGAGGATATCGGAGATGGCGATCTCACGACGGAACTGGTACTCAAAGAGGAACAATTTACTCATTCATCTATAATAGCGAAAGAAGAGGGAATTCTTGCCGGAGTTGAGATGGCTGAACTCTCTTTTTTTAAAGTGGATGAAACCCTCCAGGTAGATACGCTTCTCGAAGACGGCGATTCTTTTAACCGAGACTCAACTATAATGAAAATTAGCGGTAACGGAAGCTCTATGCTCAAAGCGGAACGGGTGGCTCTGAATTTCCTGGGCCGGCTCAGTGGAATAGCATCTTTGACAGCTGAGTTCGTTTCGAAGGTTGAAGGGACCGGAGCCGTCATTTTAGATACTCGCAAGACTACTCCCACATTAAGGAACATTGAAAAGTATGCGGTCAGGGCGGGAGGCGGTACAAACCACAGAATGGGACTGTACGATCAAATTCTCGTGAAAGAAAATCATGCGGCGTGGGCAGGAGGACTTGGGAAGGCGGTTAATAACGTAATTCGCTCAGTAGGCAAAGAGAGAGATTTCATAAAAGTAATTGTAGAAGCAAAAAATAAGGATGATGTGGAAGAGGCGATGATCATGGGTGTTGATAGGATTCTTCTGGATAATATGAGCCCGGATGAAGTGAAAAATATCAGGAATGATCTGCCAAAAAGGTGGACGATCGAAGTATCAGGAGGCATAAACCTCGATAATGTTCGAGCATACGCAGATGCAGGAGCCGGATACATTTCAGTGGGAATGCTGACGCATTCAGTGAAATCTTCCGACTTTACGATGTTGATGGAGACGAAATAGGATAAATCAAACAAGGAAAACGAGATGGAGAAACTAATGAAACGAGCACTAAAATTGGCGCTGATCACGGGGATTTTATTTGCCCTTTCAGCCTGTTCGGATGATGATCTACTGAATACGAACTTTGATTTTGATACAGCGGAAGAAGCAATACTTTCGCTTATCGCAGGGACCGACAGTTTAGAGCAATATGATGGTTTGAATGACGGCGAAGCTCTGAATATCAGCTCCTCCACTAATGGAAGTTTACAAAAGACAGCCGGAGACACTATTCAACCCGTAAGAATTGGAAGGCGAATCGATAGTAAAAGCTTTGAAAGGAGCGTCGAGATCATAGGTGACTCGATCGCCATAGTGACATCTATCGGAACAATTTCGGGTGATTTCATAATAGTCTACAGATTGCCGGATTCCTCATCGTTTGATACCATTGCCAAACCTTTTGAGATGGAGATGACGAGGAAGATTAAATTGCGGAGAGTCGGTGATGGTGAGGTCAGAAGATTAAATTGGAGAATAATCGGAATTACTCCTGTTGTGGGAGGAACGGTCAACACCACATTTGAATTCCAAAGTTTTATGATGATCTCACAAAGCGGAGACTCTCTGGTCATCACTGATCCGTTTAATACGTTCTACTCATGGACCGACCTGCCAGATTTTGATCCGGGTGATACTGTAAATGTATTTCTATCGCTCAGTAACAGCAGTATCTATAATGACGAGTTGGTGTTGTTGCATCACGGTGCGCGCAGTAGACTGGATAAGGGCAGAAGGCAGCTCCTTGATGATGGAACGGGTATTGATGTAGTCCCGGACGATAATACTTACAGTAATTCGTTCCAATCAAGAGAGACACGGGGCAGGATGAGGCATGGTTTTGTGGACGCCATTGATTGGGGCACGGTGTTCGTTATAGATGGTCCGGTGAATATGAAAGTATGGGGTATGCCATACCAGATAAGACATAGACGTTAGCAGGTTAATTTTTCAGACTTCGCCGGAGCTCCGAGAAAAGGGTTCCGGCGTTTTTATTTCTACTTTTCGATAAGCATATAAATATTATTATTATTGCATTTCCAAAGGGATGAAGATAGATTTACGTTTGTGAAAATGGTGATCATCCTCTTATGATAAAGAACGTTATATTCGATTGTGACAGCACTATAACACAAGTTGAAGGAATCGATCTTCTTGCTGACAAGAATAATGTTTGGGAAGAAGTTTCTGCCATGACGAGAAGGTCAATGGAACATTCTTCCCTCACGATTGATATCTTTGAGGAAAGGCTTGACCTGGTGCAGCCTACTCTTGAACAAGTGCAGGATCTGGGAGATTTGTATATCGCAAATCTGTCCAGAGATGTGAAGGAAGTAATTGAGCTGCTTCAGGAGGCCGGTAGAAATATTTTTATTGTCACAGGTGGACTTCAACCTGCCGTAAATTATCTCGCAAGGTTTCTCAACATTGATTATAAAAATGTTTACTCTGTAGAAGTGTATTTCAATCAGCAAGGAGAATACAAAGGTTTTGATAAATCTTCTCCTTTGGTGGCAAAGCACGGTAAGCTTCACATTTCGGAGAAAATAACAGAAGAGTTTGGAAAATCGGTTCTCATTGGTGACGGTAGCAACGATCTGGAAGCGGCAGAAGCGTTAGAAATGTTTATCGGATACGGAGGAGCGGTAAAAAGGGAAAAAGTTATGAACTCGTCTGATATATATGTGGAATGTAATAGTTTCGCCCCGCTTCTGAAAATACTGTTGGAAGAAAACGAATTAGAATCGTACAGAAAAGGTGTATTTAAAGAATTGGTGGAAAGAGGGATCAATCTATATTCAGATAGTGTTGTGAGGAAGTCCTGATGACCGAAGCGAAATTTTTCCTCCCGGGCCCGGTATACGTCCGCGACGAGATCAAAGAAGCAATGACGGGAGCCACTATCGGGCACCGCTCGAAAGAGGCATCGGATTTATATAAATCGATAACATCAGGCATCGCCAAAATTATCAATACCAATGGAAGGATATATCTGTCTTCCTCTACCGCAACAGGACTAATGGAAGCTGCGGTACGCAATGTAGTACGTGAGCGTTCCCTGAACCTGATTTGCGGAGCCTTCGGCAAGCTATGGTATGACATTGCTGTGAGCTGCGGGAAGGAAGCTGATGCTTTAGAAGTTGAATGGGGTGAAGCCATTAAACCGGAATTGGTAGCTGATGCACTTTCCACTGGGAAATTCGACACTGTTTGTATTACGCATAATGAAACGTCCACCGGCGTATTGAATCCTCTCAAGGAAATCGCAGAAGTGGTAAAGGGATTTGATGATGTGGCTTTGATAGTTGATGCTGTATCCTCGATGGCGGGTACGGAAATACGGGTGGATGATTGGGGATTGGATGTCTGTCTCGCGAGTGTGCAAAAAGCATGGGCGCTTCCTCCGGGATTTGCTGTTGCGGCAGTTTCTGACAGAGCTTTGGAACGCTCAAAAAATGCTGAAAATAAAGGTCACTATTTTGATTTTGAGGTATTTGAAAAATATCATCAACGTTCTCAAACTTTATCAACGCCCTCGATTCCTCATATGTATGCACTCTCTAAGCAGATAGATGATATATTTGAAGAGGGAATGGAGAATCGATATGCCAGGCATAAGAAGATGGCTGACCTGGTGACAGATTGGACGAAAACTAACTTTGATCTTTTTGGTGATGAAGATTATCTTTCACCAACGGTTACATGTATTAAGAATAGTAAAAATAAAGATATAGGCTGGCTAATAGAATCAATGAAGGAAAAAGGGTACACACTGGCAAACGGCTATGGTAAACTGAAAGGTGATACATTCCGGATTGCTCATATGGGCGACGTAATGCCTGATGATATTACGGCTCTGTTAAGCACATTAGATGAGGTATTAGGATAAAACGATGAGTTTTAAAGTACTGATAACCGACCCTGTATCCGAAGAGGGGATTAAATTACTGACGGATTTGAAGGAAATCGAAGTTGAACTGAAATTGGAACTTTCTCAGGCGGATCTGAAGAAAGCCGTAAAAGATGCGGATGCGCACATCATAAGGAGCGGCACTCAGGTAACCGCAGCTGTTGTGGAAGCGGCGGAAAAACTTAAGGTAATTTGCAGAGCCGGAGTGGGAGTTGATAACATTGATATTGATGCCGCCACCCAAAAAGGTATCGTTGTGATGAATGTGCCGGGCGTTAATTCAAACGCAGCCGCAGAACTGACGATGGCTTTGATGTTATCACTTTCAAGAAATGTGGCATACGCTGACAGGAGTCTCAAAGAGGGAAAATGGGAACGATCCTCTCTTGTTGGGCAGGAATTGAAAAATAAAAAGTTAGGTCTTATAGGATTTGGTAAAGTCGGGAAAGAAGTTGCTCTGCGTGCAAGGGCGTTTGAAATGGAAGTACAGATCTATGATCCGTATGTCTCTGATGAAATAATATCAGCGTCCGGAGCAGAAGCATCTGAACTGAATGATCTCTTAAAAAACGTTGATTATCTCTCGCTTCATATGCCGTTGAATGATGATACCAGAAATATAATCAACGCTAAGTCCATTGCCTTAATGAAAGACGGCGTAATGCTCATTAACTGCGCGCGAGGTGGATTGGTTGATGAAAAGGCACTTTCCAAGGCTCTGAAATCCGGAAAAATCAGGGGAGCAGGTTTAGATGTGTTTGAGAACGAACCGCCTAAAGGCAGCCCATTGTTGAAGTCTGAAAATGTCATCTTAACGCCTCATCTCGGAGCATCGACAAAAGAGGCAAAAGTCGGGGTCTCGATGGGAGCGTGTCGTCAGGTGGCAGATTTCTTACTGCACAATAAGGCTGAAAACGCATTAAACGTTCCGTTTACGGGCGAAATAAGTCCAATGCTTGAGCCATTCATCGATCTTGCGTGGAAGATAGGCGTCCTCCAATCGCAGCTGACAGGTGGTGAGATCAGCAAAATGAAAATTACCTGTAATGGGGATATTAAAGAAGTTACTCCGATAGCAACCAGTGTGTTGATGGGATTCATTTCTTCATCATCCACAGATCCTATCAACAACGTCAACGCCAATTACATCGCGAAACAAAGAGGAATTAAGGTAACCGAAAGCTATGTACACGATGGTAAGAATTACAGAAATTTGATCGAAAGTAAAGTGAGCGGTCCGGGTGGAAAATTTACCGTGAGTGGTACCGTTTTCGCCGGGGAACATAAAAGAATAGTTCAGGTGAACGAATATCATATGGAAGTCAAACCTGAAGGGATCATGCTCTTTATAAAAAGCAAAGATAAACCGGGAGTAATAGGTAAGATCGGGACACTGCTCGGCAAAGAAGATCAAAATATCGCGGAGTTCAATCTTGGGCGAAGTGAAAAGAGCGGAGTAGCTCTTTCTCTCGTGAATTTAGATTCTCCCCTAAGTGAGGACCTATTAAAATTATTAACGGAACAAGAAGATATTATAGAAGTTGAGCAGGTAAAATTTTAGGATGACCGACAACGCTAAATGGGTAACTGTGATCGGGCTCGAAGTGCACGCCCAGCTTTCCACTGAAACAAAAATATTTTGCGGATGCAAGACAAAATATGGCGCTCCTCCGAATACACAGGTATGCCCAGTATGTCTTGGAATGCCGGGAGTCCTGCCGGTATTAAATCAAAAGTGCATAGATTATGCGATTAAGGTCGGCCTGGCGATGAATTGTGATATTGCCTCCAATTCTCGTTTTGCCAGAAAAAATTATTTCTATCCTGATCTGCCAAAAGGATACCAAATATCCCAATTTGAAGAGCCGATTTGTGAGGGCGGCAGCATAGATATTGAAAGTGAAGAAGGCACGAAAACAATCGGTATTACTCGAATACATTTAGAAGAAGATGCAGGTAAATCGTTACACGATAAAAGCGCAACTGATACCAAGGTGGATTTAAACAGGTGTGGCGTTCCGCTTATAGAGATAGTTTCCGAGCCTGACATCATAAGTCCCGAAGATGCATATAAGTATCTGGTAAAGTTGAAACAGCTGCTGCGTTATCTTGACGTAAGCGATTGTAATATGGAAGAAGGCAGTTTACGGTGCGACGCTAATGTATCCATTATGCAGAAAGACTCAATAGAATTCGGGACGAAGACAGAACTTAAAAATATGAACTCTTTCAGAGGTGTGGAAAAAGCGTTAAATGCGGAGATAAAAAGACAAATTGCTCTCGTTGAGTCGGGAGGAGAAGTAATCCAGTCCACAAATTTATGGGATGAAAAGACCGGCGAAATTATTCCAATGCGGTCTAAGGAGCAATCTGATGATTATCGTTACTTTCCCGAACCCGACCTCGTTCCGTTCACGATAGAAGAGAAATACATCGGTGATATAAGGGCAGAATTACCCGAACTTCCGGAAGAACGCAACAAAAGATTCATAAATGATTTCGGTTTGAGCGCTCCTCACGCAGGTGCACTCACAGCGTCCCGGAGGACGGCGGATTATTACGAAGAATTAGCAAAGTTAAGCGATGACCCGAAAAATGCGGCTACATGGGTGATGGGACACGTTAGCCGAGTATTAAATGAGCAGGAAATTGAAATTGATGAATTTTCGATAGAACCTAAGCGACTTGCCCGGTTAATGAACAAAGTTTCTACAGGCGCAGTTTCTATAAGTGCAGCTCGCACAGTCTTCGATGCAATGGTTTCAGACACTTCAGAAGTAGATTCGCTTATCGCCAGGCTTGGAGTCGAACAGGTCAGTGATGATTCTGAAATAGATAAGATCGTACAGAGTATTATTGATTCCAATCCCGACGAATCTGAACGATACAAGAACGGTGAGGCAAAGTTAAAGGGCTGGTTTGTAGGGCAGGTGATGAAATCATCAAAAGGAAAAGCAAATCCACAGATGGTGAATGAAGCGCTTGAAAGGCTTCTCGAAATCAAAAGTTGAACCCTAAATTCAAGAATCTTATCTGCTCAAAATGTGGGAGAGATTATCCGATAAACAATCCGATAAATTTATGCAGTTGCGGCGGTCCACTGTTGGTACCGTTACAGAAAAACTCAACAGATGGAAGTATTGAAGACATTATCAGTGAAGATAAAAGTTTATGGCGTTACAGAAATTTTTTGCCGTTGGAAGAGAGTAAAAATATTGTCACTTTAGGAGAAGGAAACACACCTCAATTTCGCGTGAGTGAACTCGGGAACGCAGTAGGAATTGTCGATTTGTACTTGAAAGATGAAGGAGTCAATCCCACTGGAAGTTTTAAGGATCGGGGTATGTCAGTTGCGATCACGCGGGCAAAAGAGTTGGGAATCTCAAAAGTAGCTCTCCCTTCTGCGGGAAACGCCGGAGTCTCGGCTGCTGCGTACGCAAAAGAAGCATGGATGGAATGTAAGGTCTATATTCCCGAGGATACTCCTTCAAGCTTCGCTGAAGCAACTGAGAATTTCGGAGCAGAACTGACAATGACAAAAGGAACGATCGCAGATGCAAGCAAGGCTATGAAAAAAGAATTGGATGGCGATTGGTTTGATTTATCAACATTGAAAGAGCCTTATCGGATCGAAGGGAAAAAGACTATGGGTTATGAATTATCGGAGCAAATGAACTGGGAGCTTCCTGATGTCATTGTATATCCGACGGGCGGGGGAACAGGATTGATCGGGATGTGGAAAGCATTTGGAGAAATGGAACAGTTGGGATGGATAGATAACTTTAGGCCAAAGATGGTATCAGTGCAAAGCGAAGGCTGCGCCCCGATCGTGAAAGCCTTTGAAGAAGGAAAGGAATATGCTGAACATTGGGAGAATGCCGAAACGAATGCGTATGGTTTACGCGTGCCCTCTGCTGTAGGAGATTTTCTTATTCTCAATGCTATTAGAAAAAGTGATGGAACTGCGGTGAGTGTCAGCGAAGATCAGAGTAGAGAGGGAGTAACTCTTATTGAGGAACATACGACGTTAAAACCCTGTCCTGAGGGAGGTGCTGCTCTGATCGCAGTGAAAAAGCTCAGGAATACAGGTTTTTTGGAGGGTAATGAAAAAGTATTGGTGTTTATCACCGGAAATGGCGAAAAGTATAAAAGTTAATCTTAATGAGCATTTGAGGCGATAAAAATGAAGAGACCGTTATGGGAAGACATTCTGAAATTTCACAAGAGTCGGATTACGATTGGTATTGTATTGGTGATATTAGGAACATTCGGATTACTTATTCCTATACTCCCGGGTCTGATCGTTATCCTCCTTGGGCTGTCCCTGATCGCGCCTGGTAGGTTCGGGTCGATTCTTGACTGGATGAAAAACAAACCCGAGGAGGAACACGAAGAAAATGATCAGTAGGAACAGTTTTTTCAATGAAATTTAAAGTTGGTAAAACACTTCAGCTTATCGGACTTTTACAAGTGTTATTCGGATTGTATCACGGGATAATAGAAAAATCAGAAATAAAGAAATTTTT
>CBDUTM010000051.1:0-8314 GCA_965369985.1 uncultured bacterium
AGGACGGTCAAATTGAGGGATTTATACTTTTGAGTCGTAACATGACTGTGTCTAAAGAGATAGATGAAAAATACACTCAATCAAAAAAATTAGCCGCTCTCGGGCAAATAAGCTCCGGTGTCGCTCATGATTTTAACAACGTTCTAACGGGAGTTCTCGGTAGGGTTCAGATACTTAAACGACAAACGAACGATGAACGCATTTTAAAGAATCTCTCAATGATAGAATTAGCAGCACAGGACGGTAGCGCCACCGTCAAAAGAATGCAGGATTTTGCGCGATTACGTACCGATGAAAAATTTGTCCCAATAGATGTAAAAGAAATTATTGAAGAAGTGCTTGCCCTAACCCGACCTAAATGGCGGGATAATGCGGAAATGCAGGGAGTAATTATCGAACCTGTAGTAGAAATTAATGAACAATTTTTTGTACTAGGCGATCCTTCAGATCTCAAAGGCGCATTTACAAATTTGATATTTAACGCCGTTGATGCTATGCCTGAAGGAGGAGTTTTCACTATTCGTGCGGAAAGAAAAGCCGAAAAAATCTTGATTGAATTTGAAGACACAGGAATCGGCATGACTGAAGACACTATTGAACGAATTTTTGACCCCTTTTTCTCAACTAAGGGCGTGAAGGGTACCGGCCTTGGAATGAGCGAAGTTTATGGGGTCATCAAACGACACAGGGGTTCTATTGAAACATCGAGCGTTGTCGGAAAGGGCTCAAAAATAACAATTTCTCTGCCATCTGTTAAAAAAGGCGCCAGCGCAGAAGAAACAGATGAAATTCTCGATAAGCATGAAAGCAAGATTCTTATCATTGATGATGAAGAGTATATTCTCGATATGCTGGAAGAACTTTTAGAGGATCAAGGTCATAAAATCACCACGAGTTCTTCGACAGCTAAGGGCTTGGAGCTGTTTAAAAAATCTAATTTTGATATTGTCATCACCGATCTGGGAATGCCCGATATGAGCGGATGGGAAGTTGCCGAACGTATTAAAAAGATGAATCCCAGTATATCGGTAATTCTTCTCACAGGATGGGCTTTAAACTTAGAAGCCGAAAAAATCAAGGAGAACGGAGTTGATTTCACACTTCAAAAGCCTTTTTCCGAAGAAGATCTCTATTCAATAATAATTGACGCAAAAAAACTTAAAGACGAATTGACTTCTGCTGCAAAGCACTGATCATTCAATGGATTTTATTTTTTAATCTCAACATAATCTTCCTGCAGATAAATTTATCTCGCAATCTCTTTCTTTTTAATCTCAAATTGTTAAATTAAAATTCAATGAAATGAGCTTATTTATAAATCCATATGATAAGGACCTCCCTCAAAAGGTACTCCAACTTAAACCGATGAGCGGGTATTGCTTTATCATAGATATAGCGGGTTCCACAGAGCTCAAAGATATTGATCTATCAAAGTGGATTATCTTTATTTATAATACATTTGCAAATATTATGGGTAATTTATTTATGAAGTTCAATCCCATTAAGAGTCTCGGCGATGCTCTTATGTTCTTTATCCCCGAGGATAATATGAAAGACGAAACTCCGCTTACCCTCTTTCATGCGCTTTGGAATATCATTTCGAGTGATGAACCGAATCTTAGAGAAGTAAAAATTGGTGTTACATTTTGCTCTGATGCGTACGACATCACTTTTGTTCCGGATACACTTGATGTATACGGAAAAGATATTGATCTTACTGCGCGTCTGGCATCGCTGGCTGAAAGCCAGGAGATAATTATGAATGTCAGCTTTGTTGAAAAGGTCACTGAAGAATATGATAAGTTAGAGGATTCCGAAAATTATTCTGAAATTAAGCAGATCAAAGGCCCTTGGCCTACCAAAATAAGCGGATTTGCTGATTATCAAAATATTTATAAAGTGACAAAATAAACTGCACTTAAAGTTTTATACTCTTTTTATCATCTACTTCGGATTCTGTCATTCTCTCTATGGTCAGGATTCGCCTCCGGCTACTGATATTTTTATCAGCATGATAAACATAAATGATTCTGAAATCATTATCGGGACCCCGGTGAATGCTACCGACAGACAAGGCTACGATAATCAACCCGCTTTTACCAACAACGGAGCCGGGTTTTTATATTCATCATCTCGTGAAGGCGATCAAACAGACATATTTTACTTCAATATCGCCGATTCAAAAATTCATCGTGTCAGTTCCACACCGGAAAGCGAATATTCACCAACCCCACTTTCCAACAAGAATTATTTTTCTACAGTTCGGGTAGAAATGGACGGCACTCAGAGGCTTTGGCGCTTCAATATTGATGGGACATCACCTAAAATTATTTTGGACGAGATCATTAATGTAGGCTATCACGGCTGGGGAAATGATAATATTGTCGGACTGTTCATAGTGGGACCACCTAATACATTTATATTGGCGAACAGTTTAACGGGACATTCAGATTTGATAGTTGAAAATGCCGGGCGATCGATTCATAAGGTTCCATCTGAAAATGCAATAAGTTTTATTCATAAATTATCAGATAATGAATGGTGGATAAATAAAATAAATTTGGATAATCATTTCGTATCCCGTATCATTCGCACGCTTGACGGTTCCGAAGATTACGTATGGACCCCTGACGGGATGATACTGATGGCAAAAGGTGCTACCATCTATGAATGGAATCCATTAAAAGATAATACGTGGATTAAAGTAAAAACTTTTGAAGAACATTCCCTTCAAAATATAAATAGACTTGCCTTAAGTCCTAATTCCGATTATTTATTGTTAGTGTCAGACCGTCCGGATAATAAATAAATATCTGAAACGGCTAAATATAGTCGGTAATTTATTTAATATTTAGCCATTGTAGGATCGACCGTATCAGCCCAGGAAAGTGTTCCTCCGTATAGATTCGCTACTCGACTGAATCCGGAATTTTTCAGGAAATTAGTCACAGCAGATGATCGTTCCCCACTTTTACAATAGATAACAATATCCCGATGCATGTCGAGCTCCGAAAGTCTTGAAGGTATTTCTTGCATCGGAATATGAACGCTCCCTTCGATCTTACATATTTTGGTCTCTATCTCTTCTCTGATATCAATAAGGAGAATATCATCTCCTTCATCAATTCTCTTTTTCAATTCAACAGGCGTTATCTGCTTAATATCTTCCATTTTTTCCTCCTCCCTTTCTACTATGCCGCAAAAATCTTCATAATCAATCAATTCAGTTAATTCAGGATTGTCACTGCATATTTTACATTCAGGGTTCTTTTTAATATTTAGTTTTCGAAAATCCATGTTCAGAGCATCTATTAATAGTAGCTTACCTGATAATGTTTCACCTATCCCAATAATAATTTTCATGGTTTCGGTTGCCTGCATCGTGCCGACAATACCCGGTAACACACCTAAAACGCCTCCTTCCGCACACGAAGGTACAAGTCCCGGCGGGGGTGGTTCAGAGTATAAGCATCGGTAGCATGGACCACCTTCGAAATTAAATACTGATAACTGCCCATCAAACCTGAAAATACTCCCGTAGACGTTCGGTTTTCCCTCAAGCACACATGCATCATTCACAAGGTAACGAGTCGGAAAATTATCTGTTCCATCTACTACGACATCATATGGAGATATGATCTGCCTTGCGTTTTCTGAACTGAACCGTTCTGCATAAGTCTCAATCTCAATTCTCGGGTTAAGGTCTTTAAGTCGTTTTTCTGCCGCCTCCAATTTCGGAGTTCCAACATCCGAAGTTCCATACAATATTTGTCTTTGCAAATTTGATTCGTCTACAACATCAAAATCAACTATTCCTAACTTGCCGATTCCCGCTGCCGCTAAGTACAGCGCAGACGGACTTCCTAAACCTCCGGCGCCGATAAGAAGTATCGAAGCCGCTTTGAGTTTTTGTTGTCCGTCCATATTTACTTCAGGCATTATCAGATGTCGGCTGTATCTCATAATTTCCCAGTTATCAAGCGTAACCGTCGAACCGCCGGCAATGGCAGGTATGATGGAGAGTTCATCTCCTTCAGTTATCCGGGTTTGAAGTCCATCTGCAAACCTCACATCTTCACTGTTGTTGTAGATATTCACGAAATTACGAAGTGAACCTTCCTCATCATATAGGTGCCTTTTGAGCTCTTCAAACTCTTTTACTAATTCAACAAGCGCTTCCATAACACTATTCCCATCCAATTCGATTTCAACTTTTGCCTGATTGTCTGTATATCTCCGCAATGGTGACGGTATTCGTATATGAATTTTCAATTTAATTTACCCCTTTTCTTTCTTTATCTGCACTGCTCGAAATTCGCTCCTATCCTCCGCAATCTCCCATGCTGTGACATCAGTTGGTTTCCCATCCATGATCGAGAATATAATATATGAAAATCCGGGTAATGCCGCCAGCCTGTCAATTTCGGATGGAATTGCCGGATGATTCGGGTGAGAATGATAGACCCCCACTAGAGCAATGCCGTTTTCGTCAGCATAATTTTCGGCGTTCATATAATCGTCAGGCGAAATTAAAAACCGTCTTCCCTTAAGATCGGGATGAGTATTTATTACTTTGGAAATCAGTTCCACTTTGATATTCCCGTTATCATTTCCGCCAAACATAAATCCGCAACATTCATCAGGAAATGTAGAAGTTGCATGCTCTTCCATTTGTATGATAATATTTTGATCCACAGAAACTCCCATCTGCTAACTCCACAGACCTGAACTGAAATACCGCTCACCTATATCCGGCAGAAGGGTCACTATCTTTGCTTCACTGATATTTTTTGCTACTTCTCCGCAAACAAATAGGTATGCTCCTGACGATTGCCCTAAAAAGAACCCGCTTTTTGCAAGCTTTTCGGTTGTGCTTTTTGCATCCTCTGCGCGGACATATATTTTATCATCAACAAGGGTTGAATCAAATATCTCCGGGATGATTGAATCAGGCTCATCCAATGGTTTCAGTCCCTCAATTCCGGGAAATGGCTCTGCGCTTACCATTACAATTTTTATATCGGGATTATATTCTTTTAGCCTCCGCCCTATTCCGGTTATCGAGCCACCGGTTCCAACTCCAGAAATAAAATGTGTAATATCGCCACCGGATTGTTGAATTATCTCATTTGCAGTTCCATGATAATGCGCTTTCCAGTTATTATCATTTTTATACTGGTCCACAAAAAAATATTTTTCAGGATTCTCGTTGTATCGACGATGAACTTCCCTTAAAGCTTCGTCATATCCCTCCGATGGATCTGTGGTTACCACTGAAGCACCATGTGCTTTCATTCGTTCAATCCGCTCACGACTTGCGTTACCCGGCACAATTATCTCAACTTCGAAACCAAGTGCAGCCCCTATCATTGAATACGCTATCCCTGCATTTCCGGAAGAACTGTCCAGAATTGTCTGTCCCTCTTTTAATTCACCTGAAAGCATTGCTTTTCCAAGCATCAACAGTACAGGTCGGTCTTTGATTGATCCTCCCGGATTTCTCCATTCAGCTTTCGCCATTATTTTCGCATTCGGAAATTCTTCCTTAAATACAGATATTTCTACCAAAGGTGTGTTTCCGATAATGTCTAATAATGGATATTTTTGCAGAAACTCCTTCGGTAATATATCGGAGGATTCAACTGCGTAATCCAAATCACTGATTTTCGTTGCTGTTGTCACTTTTTGTTCTTCATTTCATCCTTCTAACTTAAATATACAAAAATAATATTTTAATTACGACAAACTTTGTCCTAATTCCCATATAAAACAGTAATAACAGCTACTTAATAAAGAATATGACAAATTCCTACTTTTAGGGTAAGTAGATCGCAGCAATAATGAATCTTATTTACTAATTAAAAACCTTATTTATTGGCTATTCCAATAACTCCGCAAGCTAATCGAGAGCCAGCCGCACCTGTGGGTTGTGAATTTAAATCGTCTGCACCGGCATGAATTATCACTGCTCTGCTCAATATGGAATTTCCCCCGGCTAATGTTATTGCGACATCCACAAATTCAAATACAGCCACAGAATCAAAATTTGCTCTGATGTTACCAAGATCTCCAACATGCCGCATTTCGTCTGTACGTGCTCCGTGATCTACTCCCTTAGGATTAAAATGTCCCCCCGCTGATTTACCGTCTGTAGAACTGCAATCTCCGAACTGGTGTATATGAAAGCCATGATCTCCGGATGGTAAACCTTCAATCGTTCCTCTTACCTTGACTCCTCCGACAACTTTACTGAACCATACGACTCCGGATACGGAATTTCCTTCGGTCGCGTGCAATCTGACCACAGCGTTATTTGATGAGTTCGCAGACGTATCCACTGAATCCATATTGACGCATGATATAAGAAAAATTATCGACAAAATTGCGGTGCTTAATATTTTCATGTTGCTACCTTTCAATTTGATTATACTCCGGCATAAATAGAATTAGTATCGGTGAAGAAGATAACGAATTCTGAAATCATATCCAATAGTTTGACATCTCTCATCTTTCAATTCTATTTCTGTTATAAAACAGCAGGCTCCAATAGCTTTATAGTTCCTTTGTCGGCGTCTACAACAGCTTCCAGGCCAATAGGAATAGTGAAAATTCGGTCAATATGACCGATCATCGCTCCTGTATATACCGGGATTTTCAGAGGGGTGAATATCTCATCGAATACGTTATCCAGGGAAAGAGACAGAGTGGTTTTAGACGGATCGCATTTTACACATTTTCCAAAAACAATTCCGGATAATTTTTCAAAAACACCGGCAAGTTTGAGTTGAGTCAACATCCTGTCGATATGGTATATTTTCTCACCTACTTCTTCTAAAAACAGAATACTGTCATCCCAATCCGGTAAGTACCCTGAACCTATCATCGAACTGATCACGGTTAGATTACCACCGATCAATTTTCCGCGCGCTGTTCCACTATTTATAGTTCTTGTGAAATGATTGTGATTGATGGTGCCGTCAGATCTCAGTAACGGATTTTCTAAGGTCGGGGATTTTCCTTCGAAGAGAATTTCTTTCATCCAGCTACTTGTGAATTTGCCGAATTTTGAAGTGGCGACCGGACCGTAGAAAGTTATTAAACCGGTATTGGCATAAATCGCTAAAAGAAGAGATGTAACATCGCTGAACCCGATAACTATTTTCGGGTTTTGTCTCACTGCATCATAATCAATTAATCCCAATATCCTGTTGCTGCCCCAACCACCTCTCATCGCCATTATCGCCTTCACACTATCATCACGGATCATTGCATTAAAATCATCTGCTCTCTCTCCGTCAGTACCGGCCAAATATCCATTCCTGCTAAGCACATGTTTACCGAACTTAACTTTTAAGCCGAGAGCCGATAGTGATCGCTCTACCTTGATTAAATCTCTTTTATGAAATGTGGGACCCGCAGGACTAACAACTCCTACAGTGTCTCCAATTTTCAGTCTCGGCGGTTGGAAAACAGATGAATTGAAATCAGATTGAAATGGATTCAAAGGTAAATACAGAGCAGCGGAACTAAGCCCGACCAATTTGATGAAATCACGTCTATTTTTTTTATTTTCTTTTCGCATACTATTATATATTTAAGGATATTTAAGTTATTGGAAGTTTAGTTAAGAGCTTTAATACCGTCAAGACATTTCAGAGATGGTGGTAGTATAATTTACATGAAGTATTTATCTTTCTTTGGTAGAAATTTATTGCAAATAGTTGAGGGTTTTTATGGATAAGAAAATTGCGGCTGTAACAGGCGGAAACAGGGGCATCGGATTTCAAATTTGCCGCGACATTGCAAATAAAGACCTTAAAGTTCTCCTCACTGCCCGGAATAGCGAAAAGGGAGCTGAGTCCGCGAAAATACTTCAGAGCGAGGGATTAGATGTTACATTTTATGAACTTGATGTTAGCTCGGCCGAAAGCATTGCTACTTTTGTAGCTCGCGTGAAAAAAGAATTTGGCAGGATCGATGTATTGGTTAATAATGCCGCGATTATTCCGGATGCAAGGAGCTCCGGCTTATCAGTAGAAATTCAGGAATTGCAGGTCAGCCTTGAAACAAATGTTTACGGCATTATTCAACTTTCACAAAGAATCATTCCGCTTATGATTAAAAATAATTATGGCAGAATTATAAATATGTCCAGCGGTATGGGACAATTTGCTGATATGGGGAGCGGATATCTCGCATATAGGATTTCGAAAACAGCTGTAAACACTATTACAAAAGTACTTGCGAACGAAACTGATTCCTATAATATACAAATAAACTCGGTTGACCCCGGTTGGGTAAAGACGGAGATGGG
>CBDUTM010000052.1:0-8238 GCA_965369985.1 uncultured bacterium
GGATCAATTATTTTCCAGCGTGCCGTTGTGTCGATATAAATGCTCACCTTGTCAAGAGTAGTGAGCGATCTCGGTCTGCCGTCCCACTCGAGCAGCCGCTTATCGAAGATCCTTGCTTCCTGAATGAATGGAATTTTGAAGTGTAGTCCCGGATCAGTAACTACTCTAATAGGGTTACCAAGTTGTATTATCACCGCCTGTTTCGTCGGGTCCAATACAAAAGTTGATGAAGAAAATACTATAAATCCTAAAACGACTATTATTATCAGTCCTCTCGATTTCATTATTGACCTCCCTTCTTTTGATTGAGATCAAGTAATTTCAATATTCCCGAATCATTGCTCTCTATTATCCATTTCTTCTCGATCATCGGCAGTATTTGTCCCATAGTTTCGAGGTACATCCGCCTTCTGGTCACCACTTTAGCTTTCGCAAATTCATTGTGCATTGCAATAAACCGGTTGGCTTCACCTGTGGCTAAATTAATTCTCTGTACAGCATAAGCTTCCGCCTCTCTGACCTTTCTTTCGGCCTGTCCTTTTGCCTGAGGCACTGCCTCGTTGTACTCTCTACGCGCTTCCTGTATCAATCTATCCATATCCTGAGTAGCTGCGTTGACCTCGTCAAAAGCGGGTTTTACGCTGGGAGGAGGATCGACATCCTGAAGATTTACGGAGACTATCTGCACACCTATGTCGTACGAATCAAGTATACTTTGCATCAAGACTTCAACTTCATCGTTTATCTCACCCCTGCCAAACGTCAATATTTCATCAACGCTCCTGTCTCCGACTGCCTGCCTCATCGCAACTTCGGATATATCTCGAATCGTTCCGTCGACCTTGCGGACATTGAATAGAAAATCTATAGGATCTTTGATCTGATATTGTACGATCCAGTTCACAACTGCGCTGTTCAAATCGCCTGTCAGCATTAATGATTCGCCGCCATGACCTGCTTTTGTTATCGCAGATTGCACACCCGGTCTGAGGGTCCTGAATCCGAATTCATGCGTAAATCTTTTTCTGATCTTCGGTTTTTTTACTTCTTCGATCCCGAAAGGCATTTTAACATGCAATCCGCTTGATTCAGTTCTCATATATTTCCCGAATCGCATCACAACACCGACCTCATCCGGTCCAACGCTGTAAAACATCGAAAAAACAAGTATCAATGCTATTACCGCTCCGATAACTCCAACCATACCGGAAACCGGTAATTTAGGGACTACAAATTCTTCACCCCCAATATTCACCTTTTTATAATCCATCTCTATTTTACTCCTATTTTTCTTCTCAATCGAGCTACGGGAATTCCCATAACCTCTCTGTATTTTGCAACCGTTCTGCGGGCGACGTTAAATCCTTCCGAAGCCAGCATTTTGGTTAATTTATCATCACTCACCGGTTTATTCTCTGATTCATTTTCGATCAACTCCTTCAAACGAATTTTTATATTACTCGTTGATACGATTTTTCCGTCACTTCGTTCAAGCCCTTCGCTGAAAAAATGTTTCAAAGGATAAACACCATAGTCTGTCTGCACATACTTTCCGTCTGTGGCGCGACTTACTGTTGAATGATCCATTTTGATGATCTCTGCTATGTCCTTCTGTATCATCGGTTTTAAATGACCCTGACCCATTTTAAACCAGTCTAATTGCCTGTCTACGATCGCTTCCATCACGTTGATCATCGTTAATTTCCGTTGATATATGGATGCGATCAGCCAACGCGCGGATTCCATTTTTTTTCTCAGATAATTTCGGGTTTCTTTGTCCGTGTTTTTTTTATCCTCTATCATCCTTTTATACTGATCACTGATTTTCAATTCCGGAAGATTAAAATCGTTTAACATTACCGTTAATTCACCGTTCTTGCTTTCCACAATAAAATCGGGAATAACGTAATCCAATTTCTGGTCTGAGAAAACCATTCCCGGTTTAGGATTGAGGATTGAAATAATATCGTTCACATCACTTATATCTTCCATAGTGATATTTAATTCACGCATAATTTTTTCAAATCGTCTATTTGCAAAATGATCGAAATAGTTCTTAACAATGATAAGCGCATTACCGTTTTCTTTATTTTCTTCCAACTGTGCAAGCAAACATTCTCTGAGTGTGGTCGCTCCGACACCTGCCGGATTCAGTCTCAAAATTCTGGATTGGGCGCTACGCGCAATACTGATATCGCATTCGGTCAATTCCGCAATATTTTCAAGAGTAGTTGTAAGATATCCGTTCGAGTCAAGATTCCATATGATCTCTTCACCGGCTTTCAATTCAATTTCACTTAGATCAAGTTCGCGGAATTGATCTAAAAAGTATTCTCTAAACGACTTTCGAGCGATTTGAGGAATTTCATATTCTTCAACATTCTTATCCACCGGCGCTTTATGCGTGTAGTTATCATCGTTTTCGAAAAAATCCTCAACATCGAATTCATCATCATTATCATCAGAATCATCCTGTTCCACATCTAAAGTCGGATCGGTTATCTCATCAAGTTCAAGAACCGGATTCATTTCAAGTTCATTATGAATTCTGAGTTCCAGAGCCTGTATCTGCAGTTGTAGGAGACTTGACAGCAATATCTGCTGAGGCGATTGAACAAGTTTCAAACTCTGAGTTTGTCTAAGTTCTAACACCGCTACCTGTCCAACCTGAATTTATTGCCGAGATAAAGTTTTCTTGCATCAGGATCATCAGCGAGAAACTCGCTGGACCCTTCTGTAAATATTTTGCCTTCATACAATAAATAAGCTCTGTCTGTAATAGAAAGTGTTTCATGCACATTGTGGTCAGTAATTAAAACTCCGATTCCCCGCTCTTTCAGGTCTAAAACTATATGTTGAATTTCCTCGACCGCTATCGGGTCGATACCTGAAAATGGTTCATCAAGCAAGATAAAGTCAGGCTCGGTCAGTAGCGCGCGGCATATTTCGGTACGTCTCCTTTCGCCACCCGAAAGTTGATAACCTTTTCGTTTTCTGATGTGAGTGATCGACAGGTCATTCAGATAACGTTCTATTCTAATGGCTATTTCTTTCGATGAAAGTTTCATTGTTTCGAGGATCAATCTCAAATTATCTTCAACGGACAGCCGACGGAAAACCGAAGGTTCCTGCGACAGATACCCAATTCCCAATCGAGCTCTTTTATACATAGGCATAGATGTTATGTTCTGTTTTTCAAGATAAACCTGACCGCCGTTAGGTTGTATCATCCCGGTAATAATATAAAATGTAGTGGTCTTTCCCGCACCGTTCGGTCCTAATAGCCCTACTATTTCGCCCTTATTAACCTCAAGACTCACACCTTTCACCACTTCTTTGTTCCCGTAGCGTTTGCGCAGTCCCTTGACACCAAGTGTCTTTGAAAAACTAAATTTCGTCATCTTCGCCCACTAATCTTGTAGTTTTTCCTTTCGGCTCTTTTATCGTCCAGCTGTTAAGTGCGGCATCCGATTCGAATCCGACTCCATAAAGTGTGTCACTTCCGGTAGTTATCATAACGTCCACTTCAGATAATATTTTTTGGAGCTTATTATTCCAAAGTAACTTTTCGGTATAAAGTGTTTCTCCGCTGTCTGAAACTACCACCACATTACCAATTGCTGTTAGGTCATTTAACCTCTCATTTACTTCGCCTGAATCCGCCGTGAGCTGGGAAGTATGAATATCCTGATCATTGAAAAAATCCACGACTAAACCTTCATCCATGATCAATACATTTTTTCTATTGAATTTGATAATATGACCTGCATTTACCAGAGCAACTTTAATTCCATTTGATGTCAATATTATTTGCGAATTCCATGATTCCTGGTCAGGCATAAGTTCAGTTTCAGAATCGGTTATTACCTCCTCTTCGCGCTGATCACCGCAAGCCGAGATCAGACTTAAAATTGCGATAATTGAGAACAGCTTATGTCCGCGGGAGAATCTCATTTATTTTATTCCTGCCTCGAGCAGATCATGGAGATGGAGCATACCGATCGGCTTGCTATCATCATCTACAACTATGATCTGAAGAATATTATGCTCCTCGAGAATCGCCAGCGCTTCCACGGCCAAAGAATCAGGTGATGCTACTTTCGGCTTTATGGACATAGCATCGGATGCTTTAGTTTGAAGGATCCCTTCGCCCTTTTCCAGTTCACGTCGTAAATCGCCTTCTGTTACCAATCCCTTCAGGATGCCATCAGAATCCACAATACAAACAGCGCCAAATCTCTTGTGGTTCATTTCAAGAATTACATCACTAAACAGCGAATCTTCTTTCAATAGAGGAAGCTGATCGCCCGAGTACATCAGATCTTTTACTGTTGTGAGAAGTTTCTTACCGAGATTCCCGCCCGGATGTATCGATGCAAAATCTTCCATCGTAAATCCACGTCGTTCAAGGAGAGCCACAGCGAGAGCGTCACCCAATACCATAGCCGCAGTGCTGCTTGCGGTAGGAGCTAGATCATGCGGACAAGCTTCTTCCTTTACACTGGCATCTAAAACGACATCAGAAATTTCCGCAAGGGGAGAACCTGAATCTCCTGTTATAGTAATTATCTTCACGCCAATATTTTTCAGCGGAGGCACAAGTGCATTAAGCTCTTCGGTATTACCGCTTTTCGTCACGATCAAAATGACATCTTCTTCCCTGACGACTCCAAGATCGCCATGAAGACCTTCGGCGGCGTGGATGAAAAATGCTGAGGTGCCGGTACTCGCGAGAGTAGCCGCGATTTTTCGAGCTACAAGTCCGCTTTTCCCCACTCCGCTCACAATAACTCTTCCTTTGCAGTGATATACCATCTCCACAGCCTCGGCAAACGTTTCGTCGATCCTGTCACCCAGAGAGGCAACTGCATCTGCTTCCACCCTGATAACCTCTTTCGCTTTTTCTATCATTAGCTTAGAAGTCATCAATCTTCCTCGCTTATTGTATATAATGCTATTTCTTTGATCACTTCGTTTAGTTTACCCTGTGCTGTAAGCAGCATATCTACCGTTTCCCTGACCGCTCCGTGGCCGCCGATCCGTTCGGTTACATAACTGGCAGCGTCATTTACCAGAGGATTTCCATCTGCCGGAGAAACACTGAATCCTGCTTTTTCAAAAATAGGAAGGTCAAGAATATCATCCCCTATGTGTAAAATTTCTTCATCAGTAAAATTATGTTTTGACTTTATCTCTTCATAAGCTATCATCTTGTCCATAAAACCTTGATATACACCGTCAAATTTCAGTTCTTCACTCCGTTTTGTGACCGATTCGGATGTCCTGCCCGTAATTATAAAGACCTTTATTCCGGCTGTTCGCAACATGGTGATTCCCATGCCGTCCTTAGCATCAAATCGCTTAAATTCCTGTCCATCCGATCCAAGAATTATTCCTCCGTCGGTCATTACTCCGTCAATATCTGTTATCAGCGCTTTGATCTTCTTGAGCGCTTCAATTTGAGTTGTACCGATCATATCCGGTCAAAACCCCGCGTTAGGTCATGGACTGATTTCAGTTGCGCCACCAATGGTTCGAGATCCGCCAATCTCCACTGACTTGATGCGTCGCAAAGCGCCTCCGGAGGATTCGGATGTGCTTCTATGAACACGGCATCTACTCCCGCGGCCACTCCTGCTCTTCCCAGAGTCGGTATAAACTCAGGCGTACCGCCTTTTGGATCTTTCGATGGAATTCCATAAACACGAACGGAATGAGTAATATCAAACACTACCGGATACCCTAAATTTCTCATTATTTGAAATGATCTCATATCCACCACAAGATTCTTATAGCCGAACGATGCTCCACGCTCAGTCAGTATGATATTACTATTTCCTTCTTCTTCGATCTTTTGGATCACATTTTTGATATTCTCCGGAGCGATAAATTGTCCCTTTTTAATATTCACCACTTTTGCTCTTTTTGCGATCTCAAGAGTCAGCTCGGTCTGCATACATAGGTAGGCGGGAATCTGCACTACATCAAGAACATCAGCCGCTGCTGCCACTTGTTCAATGCTGTGCACGTCCGATAAGAGCGGCAGTCCATACCTCTTTTTAACTTCCGAAAGAATTCTCAGTCCTTCCTCCAGGCCTGGTCCCTGATAAGATTTAGAGGAAGACCGGTTGTCCTTCAAATAAGATGATTTATATATAATGGGAATATTCAGAGACTTTGATATTTCCGCCAATTTTTCGGCAGTCGAGAAAGCAATATCCTCAGACTCAATAACGCACGGTCCGGCGATAAGGAGCAGGTCTCCGTTCCCACCGACTCTGATTCCGTCTATTTCGACAATCTTTGCCATATTACTTTTTTCCGGAAAGTTTCTGTTTTTTAACTGCTTTCACGAATTCTCTGAAAAGTGGATGAGTATCGAATACTCTTGATTTCAGCTCAGGATGAAATTGGGTCCCCACAAACCACGGATGGTCTTTGATCTCTATAATTTCAGTTAAATTATCTCTTTCATTTATTCCGGATAGAACCATTCCCGCTTTCTCCAACCGCAACTTATATTTATTATTTAACTCATATCTGTGCCGGTGTCTCTCGCTGATCCTCTTTTTACGGTATGCCCTTGAGGCATTTGTGCCCGGTTTGACGGTGCATGGATATGCGCCTAACCGCATAGTACCGCCTTTATTTTTTATTTTCTTTTGTTTCGCCATAATGTCAATAATCGGGTATGGAGTCTTGAGATTGAATTCTCTGCTGTTAGCCTTGCTCAAACCACAAACATTGCGGGCAAATTCAATTACTGAACATTGCATTCCGAGACAAATCCCCAGAAACGGTATTTTATTTTCCCGGGCATATTTTGCAGCTTTTATTTTTCCTTCCACACCTCGTTTTCCAAATCCCGGCGGTATGAGGATTCCATCCACGTTACCGAGCAATTTACGTTCATTACCTGCCAGCTTCTGAGTGTCCACCCATTTAATATTTACATTGACTAAATTGTCCACGCCTGCGTGAACAAACGCTTCAATAATGCTTTTGTATGCGTCCTCAAGTTTATTGTATTTCCCGCATACAGCGATAACTACACTGCCTTCCGGATTATTTAATTTATATAAAAAATCTTCCCAGTCGGAAAAATTAACTTTTGCTTTGGATAAACCGAGTTTTTCAGAAAGTAACTCTCCAATTCCCGCTTTATAATATCGCAGAGGGATCTCATAAATGCTTTTCACGTCCATCGCTTCAATGACAGATTTGGGCGTCACATTACAGAAAAGTGAAAGTTTGTCTCTAATACTTTTGTCGAGTTTATTCGAAGTCCTGCATAAGAGGATATCAGGCTGCAACCCGATCTCTCTTAATCGCATTACCGAATGTTGAGTGGGTTTGGTTTTCGATTCCTTAGAACTCTCAATATATGGAACAAGGGTAAGATGAATGATAATGGTGTTATCTCTTCCCTCCTGGATACAAAATTGGCGTATCGCCTCAAGAAAGGGGAGGCTTTCGATATCGCCCACCGTACCGCCGACTTCGGTTATCACTACATCAAATTTTTTCCCGTTTCCGGATAATCCTTTAATAGCATTTTTTATCTCATCAGTAATGTGGGGAATCACCTGCACTGTCGCTCCGAGATAATCTCCTCTCCGTTCCTTGGTGATCACCGAGTCATAAACCTGCCCGGTAGTTAAATTATTCAGTCGGGTCATATTCGTGTGAATAAAACGCTCGTAGTGCCCAAGGTCTAAATCTGTCTCTGAGCCATCATCTGTAACGTAAACTTCCCCATGTTGAAACGGAGACATCGTACCGGGATCGATATTGATATAAGGATCGAATTTCTGTATTGTTACCGAAAGTCCTTTTGCTTTTAATATCGCTCCGACAGAAGCGGCGGCGATTCCTTTGCCAAGCCCGGAGATCACTCCTCCCGTGAAAAAGATATATTTGGTTTTTGCCACTAACCCTCCATCTTATCCAAAATTGAGTTGTTCGCTCGTTTTAAATCGGTTTCCGTATCGATTGGAAAAGCATGATAATTTGTTTCAATAAGTTTTATTTTATAGCCGTGTTCAATGACTCTAAGCTGTTCAAGACTTTCCGAAATCTCACGTGGCGTCTGTTCGAGAGCGATATACCGCATTAGAAATTCGTGTGTATATCCGTAAACCCCAATATGAATCCATTCCGCCGAATTCTGACTACGGCTGAAATTCAAGGCATTCCAGTTCTCATCCATCTCGACTTTTACGATATTCGGATCAGACA
>CBDUTM010000053.1:0-8230 GCA_965369985.1 uncultured bacterium
CCTCCGGATTTACCAATCGCCATATAAAAGCCGTCACCTTCAGATTCAGAGTTCGACTTTATCTTGTTTTCAGCGCGTTCAAAATAAAATTGCCAGTCCTCGAGACCCTCATACGAAACATAAATGGAATAGAAGTCAGTCTCCCTGTCATAGTCTTTAATTCTAAATCCTGAATTGTTTCTGTTAAGCACCAAGCCGTCAGGAGAAAGAGTATCCCTGTCAACATTAACTAATGACACTCCTAAATTCAGGCTATTTATCGGTGAGATTGAAATATCAGCTGCAGTGACATTATTGTAGTCCTGCTTTGCAGTGTTTTCATCCAACGTCTCATAAAAGAGATTGGTTCCTTTCAATAAGGTTGCGGAAAACCAATCGTTGTCATATTTTAATTTTGCGCCGTTTTCGAGTCTGTTGTCGTAAAATATCGACCTGTCCTCATAGAGGTTCAGCGTGAGACCACGCCCGAAGAGCTCTTCGAAAGTGCCGGCATTTAACGAATAGTTTCCATTGTCGTAATAGATACTCCAATTGACTATATCATTTCTGTCGAGACCATACTCAGAGGGATCATCAAATTCATACCTGAATGTGGCAAACCAATTACTGTATACTGCTGATATATCAGCCCAATTTTCAAGAAAACCTGTTGTAACACCGGAAGAATTCCCGGAACCTGACATTTGAAGGTTTTGCAGACTATTGAGCCTCGTGCCGTCGGCGAAGCGAACGTTGTTCGACCCATAAAAATTGACACCCTGCGGATATGCAGTCGACATTGTGAGCACCATGGTTACGGCAAAGGTTCCTGCTCTCTGCCAATTCATCCTTATTCCTTCTTTTGCCATGAACCGGCTGCCACTAATTCAGATAGCTTCTGGTCAATCTCTTCTTCCCACATGCCTAAAAATCCCGTATACATCCTTACCACATTGCCAGAAGCATCTATAAGCACCGTTAGTGGCAACGCTGACCCGCGAAAATTGTTTAAGAGTTTTCTGTTAGGATCCAGAGGAATAGTAAAATTTAAAGAATGTGCCGATGCGAAAGATTTAACAGCGGATATTGTCCTGGTATCATCTACATTCACTGCGAGGACTACGAGTCCATCCTTACCAAATTTTTTTTCTATCTCCTTTATTATGGGAAATTCCTTTCTACAAGGAGCGCACCATGTCGCCCAAAAGTTCAGAAGTAAGGGATTTCCTCTATAATCTTTTAGGCTTATCCTTTTTCCCGCCAGAGTTTTTATCTTGTAGCCAGGGACTCTCCCCTGTAAAAGAGATATCGAAGAGGCAGTTTCCGTACCAAAGAAAAGGAGAAGCACTGCTGTAATCAAACGAAGATTTTTTTTCATTTTACGAGAATTACCTTTTGTACCATATGTCGGTCTCCTGTTTGCAGTTGTGAAAAATATATTCCCGAGGACACATTCCTTCCATTTCGGTCCTTGCCATACCAGACATAAGAATGAGCGCCCGGTCCGAGTGTACCATTAAAGAGTGTGATAACTTCTCTGCCACGCTGGTCGTAAATTTAAATTTAGAGTCGATTGAGAGTTAAGATCGAATGATATCGTTGTGGATGGATTAAATGGATTCGGATACGCATTGTGTAGTTTGATATTATCCGGTAAATTTACCAGGTCGTCCTCAATAGACACAGCTATCGTAGTATTACTATCTATGATCTCATCTAAAGCCTCAAGATCAAATGCAACTTCTGAATATATCAAGCGACCGTCAGCACTAACGATTGCGTTGTGCGGAAAGGCCGAAAATGCCAAAGAACCACTATAACTCGCAAATACATCTCCTTCATCTATTACTACTAAATGCGTAATTAGATAAAGACCCACCCACAGCTCCGCTGTGTCAAGCTGTTCCTTGAATCCAATCGACAATACTTGAAAATTTCTGTCTTTATACTTCTCCCAAAGCTCTGTCTGTATGACCGGTGCTTCTTGCTGGCACGGAGGACAAGCGAACCACCAGAAAGTAAGGAGAACAACATCTCCCCTATAGTCGGAAAATGTAATATCGGTGCCATCGAAACCTTGTAATGTGAAGTCAGATACAACATCGTTCACCTGATACTGCGCATGAGTGGTTGAGGAAATAAACAGCCCAAATAACAACAACAGAGCAACTTTCTTTATCATTTCCGTTTTCATATCACCCCGCAATTCAATTAATGCATTCTAAATATAAGACATAACTACATTCAAGTTTGCGTTCCGACCGTTGCCGAATCTGATTATGTCTAAAATGATAATACATTTTATTGTGAAATATGTATGTAATCCAGATTGCAATTGACAATATCCGCCCTGGAACGATTTATTCGATAATTTACCGTTTTTTAAGGTCGAAAGGTAAATTTATTGTAAATCCGTCAGTATTTCATCAACGGAGGGGCAGCCAAATGCTGATTAAAACGATTGTTCCAGACGACAATCATAGGAATACCTGTAAGCTCAATACCTTCTAATATATTATGTTTTATCTCTATTTGCGCAGTCTCCCTCAATGCCTTGACCCGACTCTTTACTCCTTCTTTATCCAGAGTGGAATCTTTCTTCGCAAAAGTACTTAAGCCTTTTAAACTCAAAAAATACGTGCCCCACATCTTAATGTCCTCTTTCACTCTTTCAGCCGACTGTAAACCGAGATTTTCTGCTCTTAGCGCAAGATAGTGATCGGTAACAGCGCTTTTTAAAAATTCCGTCATTGTTTTTCGAAGAGAGGCGCGACTACTTTTATCTATCGGATAATTAAAATTCCTGAGTAGAACAGTTACGTCATGTCCATTCCATATAAAATCGGGTGTATTAATGACCGGAAGTGAAAGATTGACATTATCGGTTACTGATAATTCCTCATTCAAAATTTGCGACAAAGGAGACTCATCATCCTCATTCAGCTCAAGTCTCTTTTCAATAAATTTAATGACAGCTTCAAGGCCGTCTCCTTTTTGTTTTACTGTTACTGATTTCATGAGTTTTGCTACATAATCATCCGCTATTACGCTCTCCTTTCTTGCCTGAAGTACCTCTTTAACTTGAGATCGTTTTATGCTTACTTCATAGGGTGATAGGATAATATCCTGAGCAGCATGTTCGACATAAATAATTGCAAATCCATTAGGTAATTTCAGAATACCTGACGTCTTACCAACGGCTGTCTGATAAGTTGTTTTTTCTACTAGAAATGGAGCAGTGCCATCTCCCCAATGAAATGATGAGCCTCCAATACGAATTCTGGAATCACTTTCGGATTCTTTTATCAAATCATTAAACATACCCCCAGATTTTATGAATTTAATCCATTTGTCTGCAATGTTTTTTTCTTCCGTTACCAATGTCTTAACCGTCATACGAATCAATGACTTTCTCAGAGCAAGATCAATTGTTTGTGAATCAGGAACTGCATTAGTTCGAATTTTTTCAAAAAAAAGTTCACGAATCAATGATTGCTGTTCAATAAACTCTATTGCTTCCTTATAATCCGGTGCATCTTCGAAACCTCGTTCTTTAGCCAATTGACTAAGCGTCAATTCGTCGATCAGCATATCAAGCGCCCTCTTGTTTCTGTCTTTATGCTTATGGATACCGAGAACGGGAGTAAGCTCTATTCGTCTTACCATCTCTCTTTTTGTGATGGGTACACCATTAACAACTGCAATTACATCACCTATAATGGGGTCGGAGGGTTTTTCACAGCTGACAAATAGTAAAAAAAGCAATATAACCAGTGATTTGCTGTAGATTATGATTACAATTCCCTCCAGCGCATCAAGAGTGAAATATAAGGATTAAGTCGTTGTTCATTTTATCACAGACATCATCGGATACGGTGAGATTATTGATGAGCTGTAAGGCATCATCTAAAGGCATTAGTTACTCTAATAACTTATCGAATGGCTTTGTGAATTCAAATCCTGTATATGGCGCATCATCAAGATGCCTGATTGCCCATATATAATACATATGGTACCCCGGCGCAGACACCTGACTATGGTCCTTAGAGTCTGTTATCTTTAATAAGTCCTGATGCTTTATATTGAAAACATCCTCACCGAGCTCTCCATGACCATATCCTTCATTAGGAAAGAATTCATAATAATAAATTTCCGGCTGAATATGGTGATGCGGTGGGTAGCTACTCCACTTACCCGGGAAATTTAATACTTCTCCTAAAACTAATTTCGCATTTTCCGGCGCGATTGTTCTGTCAAAAACCAATCGAACCAAACGATAACACGTTCCGTCAAGTATGTCTTCCCCTCTGCGCTCAACGTCAACTTCATCGGGTAGATATATTTTTCCATCAAATCGAGAGCTGTTCAAGGTACTGATCACAGCCAGACGAGAATTTTCTTCTGCCACAATCTTGATTTCATCTCCTGCAGGAAAATGAGCTGCTACAGGATTCTGTTCAATCCAATTATTCCTATCAAAATTTACTTTTTGATCACCGTACTCTAAAGTTCCTTTTCCTTCGATAATCAATAGCGCAGTTTCATATTCATTCGATATAATGGTCTCTTCTGAATTTGCGGTCATTTGCAAGATTTGAAATCTCAAACCTGTATCATCATCAGGCGTCAGATATTCATTGTAACCGACTGAAAACGTCTTATCTCGAAATATTTTAACAAGGCTCATATCAAGTACCGAGTATTCGTCCACGCACAATACTTACCAAACTATCATAGCCACTCAGAAATTGACTAAGAGTATTAACAGATGGACCAAATTTAAGAAATTCATCGACACTCATACCATCTTCCTCATAAGCCTTTCTGAAGTCACCAAACTTCTCTAAAAGCTGTTCAACTATTTTCGTATCCACATCATCATCCATTCGTGCCTTTACGTCAATATCGGAATCATTAAATTTATTCCACCAATCATAGGGCATGCTGATGACCACTTTGCCACCAACTAATTCTGACCAGTGCATATGACACCTGAATGCTGCAGACAGGAGTTTACTCCTGTATCCACGCTCATTGAATATCTTGTAGGCTTTTTTAAAGATTGCTACGCCAGCCCAATCCAAATAATCGGGATCAATCGAAATATTTTCTTCACTCATAATCCTTCTTAATTGGTCATCTATTCGTCCTACCATTATAGTCACGTAAGGAGAGAGAGTAGAAGTATCCACTCCGTTTTCTTCTGCCCTTTTCCAACCCCTCTCGACAGCTTCTGCACATTGAATCGCCTGAGGTACGGAAAAGCTGACAGTGGCGTTGACAGTAATACCTTGACTTACCAACTCTTCAATAGCAACAAGTCCCGACCCGATCGCCGGGCATTTTATAGCTACGTTAGGCGCTAATCCGGCCAAATGCTTCGCCTGTTCCACCATTTTGTCCGGGTTCTGATAGTACTTTGGACTTACTTGAAGCGATAGTTTTCCCTTCTCTCCATTTGTTTGATGATAAACCGGTTCGAGTATTTTTGCGGCACGGGTCCCGATATCATCCACTAAATTCCATGTGATCTCATCTTCGGTTCCATTAGGATTTTCTGAGATCAGCCGGTCAATTACAGGTAACCATTCATCAGGTTTATTTTCAACTACCATCTTAACAATCACTGGATTTGAGGTGGCGCCAACAGCACCCTGATCAACAGCTTCCTGTAATTCTTTCAGATCACATGAATCATTCCACCAGTCGCTCCCGCAATCTGTTGTAATCTGCATTTTTGTCTTATCCATCTACACACCTTCTCGTATTTTTAAATTATATATTCGCTGTTTCACTTATATATCGTCTTGCAATTTTAGAATATTGAAGCGGGTTAGTTTTGGCTGGATCTCCTTCGGCTTCCACTATCATCCACCCATTATAGTTCGACTCCATAATGACGTCGAATATCGGTTTAAAATCGATCATCCCGTCTCCCGGCACGGTAAATACTCCTTCTATGACTGAATCCAGGAAGGAAGCATCTTTGTCTAACATTTCGGTCATTACGCTCTCGCGGATGTCCTTCAAGTGAATATGACGAATACGATCCATGTATCTTTCAAAAACCGGCAGCGGATCAAACCCTGAAAATAGCATATGGCCTGAATCCGCGCACAGATAAACCTTTTCATTCGCAGTAGAGGACATCAATCGGTCGATCTCCTCTTCAGTTTGAACTCCGGTTCCCATATGGTGGTGAAACGCAGCGTAAATCCCAAAAGTGTCACACAATTCACCGGTTTTTTTTAAACCTATAATGAGACGATCCCATTCTCCGTCATCAAACACCGGTTTATCTGATAAGGGCTTGTCCCTTTCGCTATGGACACTCCCGCTACACTCTGCAATATTTATTACACTTGTTCCCATCGCCGAAAGAAATTCCAGACTCTCTTTTATTCTGGACAGCTCAGCTTCCAAATCATTGCTCTCAACAAAAAAAGTGGAATGCCATTTAGAGGCTAATGTTAATCCATATTTTGAGAGTAACGGTTTAAGCGTGTGGACTTCAGCTGGAAACTTATGTCCTAATTCCGTTCCCGCATATCCCGATTCCTGCATCTCGGATAAGCATCTGTCAAGCGATATATCTCCTCCGAGCTCATGAAGGTCATCATTAGACCAATTGATGGGAGCAATTCCCAATTTTACATTCTGCTGACTCACTAAAAATGCCGTTCCTTCTTTACTTTTTCCTCATATTCTTTGCGTGCTTCCTGTACTGTCGGCATTTCCGAAACTTCTGCTATCGGAACATCCCACCATGATTCGTAGCCAGGGACCTTGGAAGGTTCAAGTTCAACGATGATTGCCGTGGTCTTTTCATTTTCTCTTGCTTGTTCCAGTGCGGAAATAAACTCTTCATGTGTTCCCGCCTTGATGCCTTCCGCGCCAAGGGAAATAACATTCTCAGTAAAGTCGATTTCAAGAAAATCACCTGTTAGTTTTCCGGTCTTCGGGTCACGATGGCGCAATTTATTTCCAAATCCCAAGCTTCCGAGGCCTTTCGACAAACCATCTATACTTCCAAATCCATGATTATCCACAATGATAAGAATGATCTTCTTATTCTCCTGAAGAGACGTGACGATCTCGGTGTGCATCATGAGATAAGAGCCGTCTCCGACCATAACGAAAACATCACCCTCCTCTTTTGCAAACTTAACGCCTAAACCACCGGCTATTTCATACCCCATACATGAATAGCCATATTCCATGTGATAATGGTCGCCGTTTTCCGCTCGCCATAGTTTATGCAGATCGCCCGGAAGACTTCCCGCGGCACCAACTAACGTATCCTTTTCGGTCATAAATTCATTCAATACGCCAATCATTTCGCCCTGACTGAACTTTTCATTATTTCCGGATGAAAATATTCGATCACACTCTGCATTCCATTCATGATTCAATTTACGAATGGATTCTCCGTAATCCGGAGGAACAGAATAATCTTTCTCCGACAGCATTTGATTCAATCTTTCCAGGGTTGCCTTCGCATCCCCAACCAGCATCAGCGATGAATGCTTACCCGCATCAAACGATGATACGTTGATACTGATGAATTTTACGTCAGGATTCTGAAATTGTGTTTTTGAAGCCGTCGTAAAATCAGATAAGCGAGTTCCTACAGCAATCACAAGATCAGACTCTTTCGCAATTCGATTGGCAGCTGAAGCTCCTGTAGCACCGATTCCCTGCAGGTTCTGATCATGTTTCCAATTTAGAGATCCTTTTCCCGCTTGAGTTTCACCGACCGGTATTCCAGTGGATTTACAAAATGCCGCCAATGCTTCGGTCGCACCGGAATATATCACACCGCCTCCTGAAATTATCAGAGGTTTTGTGGATTTCTCGATCAATTCCTTTGCACGAAGTAACAATGTGGTATCAGGAATCATCCGCGGAACGTAGTGAACTCTCTTTTCAAAAAACTTCTTTGGAAAATCATATGCTTCAGCTTGCACATCCTGCGGCAGAGCGATTGTCACCGCCCCTGTCTCCGAAGGGTCGGTAAGAACGCGTAATGCCTCGGGAAACGACGTAAGAATCTGCTCAGGGCGATTTATACGGTCCCAGTAACGACTCACAGCCTTTAGGCTATCATTAACGGACAGATCCTGACTGAGAGGGTGCTCTAATTGTTGGAGAACCGGCCCAACGTTTCTTCTGGAAAATGTATCACCCGGCAGCAGAAGTACAGCTCTACTATTGATAGTATCGCCAGCCGACGCAGAGACCATATTAGTCG
>CBDUTM010000054.1:0-8223 GCA_965369985.1 uncultured bacterium
CCTATTCCGGTGCCCGAACAAGCGCCACCTGCCGATGAATTAGAGGAAGTAACAAATGGGTAAGTACCATGATCAATATCCAGGAAAGTTCCTTGCGCGCCTTCTAAAAGAATATTTCTGTGGTTAGAGATATCGCTATTTAAGAGTGAAGTTACATCAGATATAAATGGCTCAAGTTTTGAGGCAATCTCAAAAAAGGGATTAAATATTTCATCAAATGAAGGTAGGTTTTTGATATCCAATGATTCATAATTTCGAAGGAGTTTAGTCCTAAATCCTTCTTTGTCAAGAACATCTATAGCACGAATTCCGACACGTGCAACTTTATCGGTATAGGCAGGTCCGATTCCCCTTAAAGTGGTTCCGATAGCAGCTGAGCCGAGTTCAGACGCTTCATCTGCCATTTTATGAAGCGGCGTTACGAGATGAGCGTTTTGGCTGATGAATAACCGGTCTTCAACATTAATGTTTTCACTGCTCAAGAACTCAACTTCAGACAGAAAAGCTTCCGGGTCGATAACAACACCGTTACCTATATAGCAAGTTGTGCTCTCCCGAAGAATGCCGGACGGAATAAGATGTAATATAAACTCTTTTCCATCAAAAATTATTGTATGTCCTGCGTTCGCTCCGCCCTGATAGCGCGCGACCACATCCATTTTTTCTGAGAGAATATCAACGATTTTTCCTTTGCCTTCATCGCCCCACTGACCGCCTACGACTACTGTTACAGACATAGAAAAATAAAATGCGAAGTATTAATAATGTGTCCTATTTAGTAAAAAGAGTCAGATTAATACTATAAAAAACTTGCAATGGCTTCATCGATTTTATCGTATGATGTAAATACCGAAGATAATTTTGTGATATTAAGAATATTTTTGATCTTATCGCTTGGATGAGCCAAACAGAGATTCCCACCACTGTTGCGGACAGTTGTAAGACCGCTGATCAAGATTCCCAATCCGGAGCTATTTATCCAGTCAACACCTTTTAAATCAATCACAACATTCTTAATATCAGCGTTGATCAGTTTGTGCAATGACTCATGCAGTTGAGTTGCATCAGGACCACCCATCAACTTCCCCTCTAACTGAATAACAGTTACATTACCTTTGTCGATCTGTTTTAATTCCATGATTTACCTCTTTCAGCTCGTTGCAACAGCAGCACGTTTTTTGGCAGCATCTCTTGCATGCCATTCGATCAGAACCGGGCTTGCGATAAATATAGATGAATATGTTCCAATTACCACGCCTATCATCATTGCGAACGAAAATCCGGATATAACTTCTCCGCCCATTGTATAAAGAATGGAAACTACCATAAAAGTAGTAAAGGAAGTGACAACAGTTCTGGCAAGTGAATTATTTATACTTGTGTTGACAATAGTTTCGTAAGAATCCTGACGCATGGATTTAATATTTTCTCTTATCCGGTCATATATCACTATAGTATCATTCAACGAATAGCCGACGATCGTTAGAAATGCTGCAATTACAGCAAGGTTGATTTCGATATCCAAAATACTGAATATGCCAAGAGTGATTATCACATCGTGAGCTAGAGCGACTAATGCGCCAATAGCGAACTTAAATTCAAATCTGAAAGTTATATAAATAACGATTCCGATCAATGCCACAAAGATTGCCAGGACTGCATTTCCTCTCAACTCTTCTCCGATCTTAGGACCGACTTTTTCTACTTTCCGAATCTCATAAGCATTACCGGAAAAATAATTTCCGAGCGCGTCAGAAATTATTTTTGCATCTTCTCTACTTCCCTCTGCTTCGAGTATTCGGATAAGTACTTCACGGTCATCGCCGAATTGTTGAATGACAGCGCCTTCATACCCGGCTGCCGATACTGCCGAACGAACTTCAACACTCGCAACCGGCTTATCAAATTTCATTTGAACTAACGTACCGCCGAGGAAATCAATTCCCAATCGCGGACCGCCATGAAAGATAAGCGAAACAAAGCCCACAGTTATAAATGTAAGTGAGATGATCATTCCAATTTTGCGTTTTCCGATAAAATCAATATTTGTGTCTTTAAATAGTCTCATATTATATACTTAATTTTGTGATCGTAAATCGATCTGTTATGAATGTGAAAATAGTTTTGGTTATGAAAATCGCCGTCAACATGCTGGCAAGAATTCCCCAAAATAGTGTAACTGCGAATCCTTTTATAGGTCCCGTTCCGAACTGGAACAGGACTAAAGCAGCTAATATGGTCGTGACGTTTGCGTCAATAATTGTCGTTAATGCTTTCGCAAAGCCTGCATCAATGGCTGAACGAACTGTTTTACCTTTTCTCAATTCTTCTTTGATTCTTTCAAATATCAGCACGTTCGCGTCTACGGACATTCCCACCGTTAATATCAATCCTGCGATTCCGGGTAGAGTCAAAGTTGCCCGAAGTGTTGCCATAATTGCCAGAACGAACGTAAGATTCAGCACAAGAGCAAAGTCTGCAATCAGCCCGGACCCCTTATAATAGAACGCCATAAAGATTACAACGAGTACAAAACCCATGAGTGCTGCGTTTGTTCCCAGTTCAATTGAATCTCTTCCCAGTGTTGGTCCTATAGTCCGTTCCTCAATTATATCCATTGGAGCGGGAAGCGCACCGGCTCGTAAGATTATGGAAAGATCTTTTGCCTCGTTAATGGATGACATCCCTTCTATGACAGTATTGCCTGAAGCGATTTTGTCTATAATTACCGGAGCGGAGTGGACCTTATCATCAAGAACTATTGCTACTCTTTTATTGACGTTCGCTCCGGTAAGGCGTGACCAAACTCGCGCTCCATCACTATTCATACTCAGGTAAACCACAGGCTGGCCGGAAACGGAACTTGCTCCGCCACCAAAATTGGCTGAGGCGGAAGTAACAACCTCGCCTGTCAAACCGGGTACTCTGTTGATCGCATAAAGAACATTGAAAGTTTGAGAGGGAAGACCGGAAGTTCCAAAATCTCTAGTTTTGTTAGACCATACGAATTTCATATCAGCAGGCAGAGCAGCTTGAACTTCATCTAAATCCAAAATTCTTTTTACTGCATTAAGGTTTTCCGCCGGTACGCCAATATCGCCCTGTATGTTTCTCAGAAGAGCCGAAAAAGGTCGATCCTCGAATATCTGTTCATCGACTACCACCGAATTGTCAGATGTTTGGGAATTAGCATCTCCTATAGTTTCGCCAAATATTTCTGAGACACTGATAGCTTTGTCTTGACTCTCCTGAGGGGCAACGGCAGTGGTATCATCGTTCTCACCTTCGTCCGTTGTATTGTTAGAGGAAATAAGACTGTCTAAAGGCAGACCGGTTCTCCTGCTTTTCAGAACGTTGTCAATCCGGGCGATGACAGTTTGCACGACATCGGGTTCTTTAAGGAGGCTAAATTCGAGAAGCGCTGTTTGTCGTATTAAATTTCTTGCCCTCTCAGTGTCACGAACACCGGCAAGTTCAACGATTATACGATTATTCCCCTGCTTCTGAATAGTCGGTTCGGAAACTCCGAACTGATCAACTCTGTTCCTGATCACCTCAAGTGCCCGGGTCACTGCGTCATTGGCTTCATCTTTTAGCGAAGATATGATCACAGAGTTTTCAATTCCTCTGTCAATAAAATGCCTGGCAAGTTTGAAGTCCTTTTCGTTCACCTCCAAAAGGAGAGCATCAAGATATTCAATATCATCATCTTGCGCGCGGATTTCGGCGGATTCCAAAACATCATAAAGAACTGTCCTGTTACCGGCAAGATTTTCAACAAGTTGTGGAATATCAACTTCCATAACAACATGCATTCCACCCTGAAGATCAAGCCCCAGCTTCAATACATTTTTCTCAACAGTTTCACTGTTGTTTGGATCTGCTGCGTCTAAAAAGTAATATTCAATCGAAGGGATAAGGTTATAGAGTGCTAAGGTTATAACAATCCCTATTAAAATTAACTTCGGTGTTTGTCGTGTTCCCAAAAAATCCTCATATTTTCTAATGTTTCAGCAAAAAAATGAATTTAGCTCAAAGAGTAACTTATGTCAAATGAAAATTTCATTTATTCTAACATATCTTTTTAGTGAGTACTCACAAGTCGAAGATGTGACAAATTAATACCAAAGAGATTTGTCAACCACACAGTTCAATTCTTTGCCCTTCATATATCTTTCAAGGTTTATTCCGAAATTTGTAGCTGCGAGCGGAGTGTAATCGGCAAAATTTCCTGCAACATGCGGCGACATAAAAACGTTATCCAATTTGAAAAACGGGCTTTCTTCCGGAAGTGGTTCAGTCTCATACACATCAATACCGGCACCGGCAATTTTCTTATTAACAAGTGAATCATAAAGAGCCTTTTCATCCACTATCGCACCTCTGGCTATATTGATCAGGATAGCGCTCTCTTTCATTCGGGATAATTTTTTTGCATCTATTAATCCGCGAGTTTGATCGGTAAGCGGCGCGCATATGACAAAGTAGTCCGAAATTGACATCAAATCTTCCAATTCATTCAGCGGATAAGAAGCATCTACATTGTCAAATCGAGATTTAGAATCGGAAGTTCTGGTAGACACTATTACATTCATTCCAAAAGCTTTCGCCATTTGTGCCACTTCTTGTCCTATAGCGCCCTGACCAAGAATCCCGAGAGTCTTCCCCGAAAGCGTGCTGGTTTGCAAGGCGATTTTCTTCTGGCTCCACTCTCGAGACGATTTAAATTCGAGGGATAATCCAAGTTTCCGCTCGAAATAAAGTATCATCGCAAAAGCATATTCAGCTGTTACTTTCGAATGAAAACCAATTGATTTTGTTATTATAATATCGCTGTTAATAATACTCTTGTACATAGCGTGGTCAATTCCGGTTACGGCGAAATGTATCCATTTCAATCCCGTCAGCATTGAAAAAATATCTTCATTCAGCCTGAAACAAGCTGCTACCTCGACGTCGGGACCGGCTGAAGCAAAATCTTCATCTGAAGAGCAGAATATGAGTTCGACCTTTTCAGGTGTTTGCAATTCAGCTCGAATATTTTCCGTTATTCTGTCGAACATAGGCTGATTGTTAGTCATACGGATGGCGATTTTGAGAATTTCTGTACCCATTTTAATTTAATCTAAAATGAAGGCGTTCAGGAAGCAACTCATAATATAAGTTGGTATCGATAATATTTGTGCTGTCAATTCATCTTTTCGATACGCTTAGCATTCAAAGCGTTCTTGCATTTCGTCAGATACGCAACTACATTAGAAAGTTGAAAAATAAACTTATTATAGTTACTGAAAATTGACGAAAACGATCGTTATAGCTAACCAAAAAGGCGGTGTTGGAAAGACAACCACTGCTGTGAATCTTGCTGCGTGCATGGCGGTCATCGAAGTGCCTACCCTCATAATCGATATGGACCCTCAGTCAAATGCAACTAGCGGATTGGGAGTAGAACTTAAAGGGAAGGATAAATCCATTTATGATGTCATGATAAATGAAACAGATGCAATTGACGCGATACATAGTTCTGCGCTTCCTCTTCTTGATATACTTCCGGCAGCGACAAAATTAGTCGGAGCGGAGATTGAACTGGTTCCTGCATTGGCGCGGGAAACTATTCTCAAAACAGCATTAAAATCTGTCAATGGAAAATACGAATATATCTTTATAGACTGTCCCCCATCTTTGGGATTGTTAACGCTGAACAGTCTAACGGCAGCTGACTCAGTGCTGGTTCCTGTGCAGTGTGAGTATTATGCTCTTGAGGGGTTAAGCCAACTTCTTAACACTATCAGGCTTGTGCAAAAAAGCCTAAACAAGAAGCTTGAGATTGAAGGCTTCCTAATTACTATGTTTGATGGACGACTAAATCTCAGTAGGCAGGTTGCTGAAGAAATACGAGAATATTTCAAAGAGAAAGTATTTGAGACGGTAATCAACAGGAATGTTAAACTTGGCGAAGCACCGAGTTTCGGTAAACCTATAATATTGTATGATGCGGTATCAACCGGCGCAAGTAATTATATGAATCTTGTTCAGGAGATGTTGAAAGATGTCAGCTAAATCACTTGGAAAAGGACTTGCGGCGCTAATACCGGATGTAAACGAACCTTCCACCTCCGCGGTTGATGTTGCAGATATCCTAGTGGACGATATATCAGTTAATCCGCATCAGCCAAGGCAAGATTTTAATTCTGCTGCTCTTGAGGAGCTGGCTGCATCTATAAACGAAAACGGGATCGTTCAGCCGATCACCGTTCGACAAAAGGATGGCAAGTATGAACTTATAGCGGGAGAGAGAAGGCTCAGGGCTGTCAAGCTTATAAATATGAGATCCGTGCCCGCATATGTAATGTCCGTTGATGATGAAAGTATGCTGCAACTTGCGCTCATTGAAAATATACAAAGAGAAGATCTGAATCCCATTGACATCGCACACGCTTATAACGATCTGATCGAAACTCATGGTTTGACACACGGTGAAGTGGCAGACAGGGTTGGTAAAAATCGATCGACCGTGGCAAACTTCCTTCGATTGTTAACACTTCCTCCTGAAATAAAGGATGCCCTACGGAGAGGGGAAGTTTCTCAAGGTCATGCAAGAGCATTGTTGGCACTTAAAGACGTAAATAAAATTAAAAGTCTGTTCAGAAAATTAATGAAAAACGGTCTGAGTGTTCGGCAGGTTGAAGAGATTATCAAAAGCGGTGACGGTGTTACCAAGACTTCCTCATCAAAAAAATTGAAAACGCTGAAATCACCTCAGCTTAAAGCGATAGAAAATAACCTTATGATGAAACTCGGCACAAAAGTAAAAATACGGGAAAAAGGTTCGGGTGGTGAGCTGCTTGTAGAATATTACTCTGACGAAGATCTTGACCGTCTTATAGAGCTCTTCGGTCAGTTGGGGGATTGATTGGCAAAATCGGTCAGCGTATATGAAAAAAGGTAAATATTACACACTTGTCCTGATACCTGATGATACGGAAAATCCCAAAACGTATCGTTTGAACCGAAAGTTGGTACGGTCACTATTGCTGTTTGCAGTACTTTTGATATTCGCGATAGCTGTTTCATTAGCCATTATCCTGCCAAAAGCATTGCGGTTTAATCAAATCCAGGTTGAAAATAAAAAGCTTATGCGTGAACATTTTAAAGTACTTGGTCTTATCGACGATTATGCCCGTATAAAAAAAAGGGATATAGCGATCAGGAAATACCTTGGTCTTGGTCTGAATCTCGAATCTCCATTAGGCTTCATAGAAATGGAAACTGATTCTAATTCCATAAACTTTGATTCACTGATGTTAATTCCGTTGAGGGAACTTGATCCAAAAGATATTCCGAGATTTAGCAATATTAATTTCCTTGAAAATGTCCCCACCACGCCCCCTCTCGAGGGTGTAGTTACGGCAGGATACGCACGGTCAACTATATTCAAGGAAGACCAGCATGTGGGAATCGACATCGCCACACGAATTGGAGAAGCAGTAGTTGCGGCAGCGGAAGGGATCGTAATATTTTCAAATTGGACATACCGCTCGGGGAATAGCGTAATTATCTATCACGGCAATGATTATTTTACGGTTTACAGCCATAACGCCCGAAACATAGTTAAGGAGCACGACAGGGTTCATCGGGGCGACACGATAGCTCTCGCGGGGAATACGGGGATAAGCAGGGGACCGCATTTGCATTTTGAAATTTGGAATAAAGGAGTTCCTCTTGACCCTCGAGAGATGATTCCTTTATACCGCGAAAAAGATATATCGGTCAAATAAGATAACAGAGGTTTTATGAAAGGATTCAATAAGAAAAGTGTTGAGAGAATCGAAACGCTTATCGGCGCAGGCTCGACAATGAATGGCGATATAGTTGCTAACAACAGTTTACTGATCAACGGTGTGGTAACCGGAAACGTTTCCACTGAAAGCACCATCAGAGTTGGGACTACCGGTGTTGTCAAAGGAGATGTGAAAGCAAAGTCAGCGATAATAGGCGGTGTAATAGAAGGGAATCTCGATACAAAAGAGAATACAATATTAGGCGCACAATCAAGGTTAATGGGAGATCTGAGGACGACCAAGTTGAAGATTGAAGAGGGTGCAACATTTGAAGGCAGATGTGTTATGCTCAAGGTGGAATCAAAAGATGAATCGGCAGATAATTCAGTAACTGAAAAAGAAAACGAGAGGAAGTTCAATTTAAGTTGACAGATATGTCATT
>CBDUTM010000055.1:0-8139 GCA_965369985.1 uncultured bacterium
ATGATTCCTCTGAAATCAGGAAAAATTTAAATTACTTAATATCCCCAACCGGTTCTTAAATTTTCTAATATTAACATCTTATTTTTTACTTTGATTTTCAATGTTTATGTATATATTTAATTACCCATCAAAATATAGATGGGAAGTGCTCCGTCAGCATTTCCTAATTGTAGTGTTTAGACTCTCTGACGGAGCATTGTAGCTGTAGTTGAAGACCTTTACTTTATTTTTTATAGTTTCAAAGTTTTTCATTTACTTATTAGTAATGCAATTCATATGCCAATCAATGGTAATATCCGTTAAAGATTTAATTATATTAGTTATAGCAAATTAGTATTTTTAATTCATTTATCGTTAATGACACTCTACCGCCACTTTTAATCTCAAAATGGTAACCCGATACCGATTTTTAGTTAAGAGAATCTTGAATTAACCGTATGCAGAATAAAGAATTCTATAACCACTCCGATAATAGATTATACAAGACGCGAAAAAGCGCATTATATAGATTAGACCCACCCATTAAGGGCGTGATTTTAAAATAGCCGACAATAAGGTATCACGCCCTATTTTAATGTTTTAATTTATTGAAAATATGAACGTTTTTTTATACCTTGTTCCTGGACAAACTATTGGAAATACATCTATTAAATACTGAAATTCCCGCCGTGAAGCTGATTGAGACTGTGCGTTATGTTGACGAACGTGGATATTTTATGGAATCATTTCACAAAGAAGCCTTTGAGAACGAAGGTATCCCTGCAGATTATGTGCAGGATAATCATTCAAGCTCCAAGAAGGGCGTGATCAGGGGAATCCATTATCAGGATATGAGTGCTCCGCTATCAAAATTGGTAAGGTGTATTTCAGGCGAGGTTCTTGATGTGGCTGTTGATCTTCGCGTCGGTTCCCCCACTTTTGGAAAACATGTAAAACAAATTTTGTCCGACGAAAATAATTTACTGTTATTTATCCCCGTGGGTTTTGGTCATGCGTTCCTTACTCTGTCAGAATTTGCAACCGTTAACTATAAATGCACAGGATATTACTCACGCTCTGCGGAAGGAACTGTCAGATGGAACGATCCTGATTTGAATATAGACTGGGGAATCCGAAATCCTATTACGTCTGAAAAAGATAATTCAGCGCAATCACTGGAAGAATACCTAAAAAATCCCGCTTTTGAGCAATAGTAAAATAATAATCCGGATAAAACCTTTTTCGTTCTCAATTCAATTGATATTTATTAGATTACAAAGATCATGATGAATAAAAATGAATTAACAGCTGCTGCTCTGAAAGCGATGGAAAATGCCCATGCTATATATTCTAATTTTAAAGTAGGAGCTGCACTACTATCGAAATCAGGTAATGTTTACACCGGATCGAATGTGGAATCATCATCGTATGGGTTGACTATCTGCGCTGAAAGGGTTGCTCTTGTAAAAGCGTTAAGTGAAGGTGAAAATGAATTTGAGGCCCTTGCTATAGTCACCAAGTCAGGAGCTTCACCTTGCGGTGCTTGCAGACAACTACTCTGGGACTATACAAGAGATATTCCTGTATATGTATCAGATCTTGAAGGTAATATTACCGAATATAATCTGGCGGAGCTACTGATTCATCCCTTTGAATTTAATAAGCCTATACAGGATGATGAATCTTAATAATAATAAACCTCTGTTGTTGGGAATCGCAGGCGGTACAGGCTCCGGCAAAACCCTTGTATCAAAAAGAATTTACGATGAATTAGGATCGGACCGTGTTGCTATTATCGAACAGGATTCTTATTATCGCGACCAATCGGACATTCCCCTTAATAACAGAAATATCAGGAATTATGATCATCCGAGCGCATTTGACCTCGAACTAATGCGCCTTCAAATGCAAGAACTTGTGGATGGGAAAACAATAAAAGTTCCTGTTTATGATTACAAAACTCATACGCGGAAAAAACGTAGGAGAGTAATTAAAGATCATGTTGTGATCATTGTCGAAGGAATTTTAACTTTATTTGACCCGGGCATCAGAACGTTAATGGATATTAAAGTGTATATTGACACTCCGTCGGACACCCGGTTTATACGCCGTTTAAGCAGAGATACCAAGGAGCGAGGTAGAGATAGCGATTCTATCATAAAACAGTATCAGGAGAGCGTAAGGCCGATGCATGATCAGTTTGTAGAACCGACGAAAGCATATGCTGATATAATCATTCCGGGCGGTGGGTATAACGATGTTGCTGTAGATCTATTAAAAACAAAAATTGCTACTCTGCTAAATGAGAGAAAAAGTAACAGCTAATTACAGGGAATAAATATGCATCAACCAAATTCAAAACACGGCTTTATTGAAGCGATTTGCGGTGGGATGTTCAGTGGTAAAACAGAAGAATTGATTCGCCGAATCCGCAGGGCACAAATCGCCAAACAACAGGTAGCGATATTCAAACCCGATATCGACACCAGATACAGTGCTGATCATTTAGTTTCGCATAGCGAATTGAAAATTCCTTCGATCGCTGTAAAAGAAGCCTCCGAGATTCTTGAAAACGCCATTGATGCGGATGTACTTGGCATAGACGAAGTACAGTTTTTTGATCGCGGAATAGTGAATGTCATCGAGCAGCTCGCTAACGATGGTAAGAGGGTTATAGTCGCCGGGTTGGATCAGGACTATATGGGTGTTCCTTTTGAGCCGATGCCACAAATTATGGCAATTGCTGAATATGTTGATAAAATGCTCGCGGTTTGCATGGTGTGCGGAAATCCGGCAAATAAAACTCAGAGGTTGACCGCTCAAACTGAAAAAGTTGTCGTTGGGGCGAGCGAAGCTTATGAAGCACGCTGTCGCCAATGCTATGAGCCGCCTGACCAGGATTCCAATTAACAAAAACCTTAATAAGAGGGTATTTTAATGAAAATCGTAAGTCTCTTTGGTTTACTCGTATTTATCGGCATCGCCTTCCTGATGTCAAATAATAAGAAAAATATCCGTTACAGAATCATACTATGGGGTGTAGGTCTTCAGCTTTTATTCGCCGCGATCATTTTAGGTACTCCGGATATCTCATTTGCCGGTATGTTCATATTTTTGTCTTTTATCAATGTTTATATCTTTAAGGATGAGATAAATTCTCATTCGTCAAAAAATTCGCAGATTTTTCATGCTTCGGCAATTATTCTGATCTCCGGCCTTTTAGTAGGGTTATTGTACTACCTGATACCCGGTGATTTTCTGATACCTTTGATAGTTCTTTCTTTGATCGCTATATTCGTGTTACGGTTTCTAAAGAAAACACAATATCAAAAACCTCTGATTTCTACCTTTCTGACATTGGGATTCGCCTATAATATTATCAACAATATTGATGGTAAGGCTGTGTTTTCTGCATTATCGGCGAAAGTGGAGACATTCCTGAGACTAACAGATCTTGGCTCCGGTTTCCTTTTCGGGAATCTTGTTGACCCTAAATATATAAGCACTTTTGGTTTTCAATTTGCCTTTGCCGTACTCCCGACAATTATATTTTTCGCCGCTTTTCTCTCCATACTTTATCACTTAGGTATTATGCAGGTCATTGTTGACACTATGGCAAAATTTATGCGCTGGACGTTGGGTACAAGCGGAGCTGAAACACTCTCGGTCAGCGCCAATGTATTTGTCGGGCAAACCGAGTCCCCTCTTCTTATTAAACCATTTCTAAACGGTATGACAATTTCTGAGCTCGCTACAGTGATGATCGGGGGTTTTGCTACGGTAGCAGGTGGGGTACTCGCAGGTTATATTCGTATGGGTGTTGATCCCGGCCATCTGATCGCTGCAAGCGTTATGTCCGCTCCCGCAGCGCTTGTTATCGGTAAGATAATGTTTCCTGAGACTGAACATTCGGAAACTGCGGGAGATGTTGATATTCCACACACAAAAACTGCCATTAATCTCCTTGATGCAGCGACTTCAGGAGTTACAGATGGCTTGAAATTAGCAGTTAACGTCGGAGCAATGTTACTCGCCTTTATTGCACTTATCGGTGTTATAGATCTTCTTCTAAATTTTCTTGATGGGATTATTGACGGAACATTATTGGGCGGTACATATCAATCATACATAGGTGGAGGTGGATTCTCACCTGTGAGCGGGGAGTATCAAGGAATATTTCCCGGCTCTCTTAAAACTTTTTTTGGAACAATCTTGCGACCTTTGGCATGGAGCATGGGCGTCGCTTGGGAAGAAGCTGATAGCGTAGGAAATTTACTTGGTGTTAAAATCGCTCTCAATGAATTTGTCGCCTATGCTCAGCTTAGTTCACACATTAGCGCCGGAGAACTTTCAGAGCGATCACTGATCATTTCTACTTATGCTCTTTGTGGATTTGCTAATTTTTCATCCATAGGTATTCAAATCGGCGGTATATCTGCTATTGCTCCGGGAAGACGCTCAGATCTTGCTAAAGTCGGACTTAAGGCAATGGTTGGAGGCGCTCTTGCTTCGTGGATGACGGCAACAATTGCGGGAATTTTACTTTAATAAATGAATGGGAATAAATGAGACTTGTGTTACTCGGCCCTCCGGGCTCAGGAAAAGGTACTCAATCTAAGCTTTTAGTTGGGCGTTTTGATATTGCGAAAATATCTACAGGCGATATTCTTAGGGAACACATAACTAAGAACACGGAATTGGGAATGTTGGCTGGTTCCTTTATGGAAATAGGAAAGCTCGTTCCGGATGATGTAATATTGAAAATAATTGAAGATATTCTTGATCAGGATTTTGTTTCAACGGGGTTTATTTTTGACGGTTTCCCGAGAACAATACCACAGGCTGAAGGTTTCGACGAACTATTATCTGAACGCAATATAAGTATCGACCATGTGATTAATTTCGAGGTTCTTGAAGATGAAGTAGTGAATAGATTGTCATCTCGATGGTCATGCCCTGTATGTGGGAGTGTTTATAACTTAATATCAAGCCCCCCGGCAGTTAGTGGTATATGCGATAATTGCGGAGCGGAAATCACACAGCGAAATGATGATAAAGAAGAGACCGTGAGAATTAGATTGGCTGTCTATTTTGAACAGACAGAACCGCTTGTAGAATTCTATTCGAAAAAAGGACTTTTAAGGAGGATATCAGGAGACGGTGGACCTGACAATATATTTGACCGCGTCATCGGGGAAATCTCAAAAGAAAGACACTAAAGTATGATAATTATTGGTGTTACCGGAGGAATGGGAAGCGGGAAGTCGCTTGCCAGTAAGATGTTCGGAGAATTAGGTGCTATTGTCATCGAAGCCGATAAGGTAGGGAAAAAACTTTATTCGATAGACCCTACCCTGAAGAATAAAATAGTTGAGGCATTCGGGATTGATATCCTTGATGATTCAGGAGAAGTATCCTTCAAAAAACTTGCTGCCGTTGCATTTAAAAATAGCTTCAGTGTGGGTTTATTAAATAGCATTACTCACCCCTTCATTAAAATCGCAATAAGAGAAAAGATTATAGAGTTAGCGATATCACACGATGTTATCGTTGTTGATGCCGCCTTACTTTATGAAGGTGAGCTTCTTTACAGCGTTGATTATATTATCACGGTAACTGCACCGGAAGAACTCAGGGTGAAAAGAGTCGTTGATTCAGGTAGATTCAGCGAAGAAGAAGTGCGTAAGCGGATGGCGCTTCAACTTCCCGAAAAGGAAAAAGCCGATAGAGCTGATTATGTTATCACCAATATCGGAACCATTGAGGAACTTCGCGCTAAAGTTGAAGATGTTTATAAAAAAATTATGCTCTGAAGATCGCTCTAAATGTTTTTACATTAAAAGATCGAATCAAAACAGCCAAAATAGCCGGATCAATTTACCATAAATGTTCTCGTGATACTCGTGCTATTCTTAGCATTATCAACTGCTGAAATTCTGAATGAGTGTTTGCCCTTTTTCAAGCGCTGATAAGTTTTAAATGTCGCCGTATTGCTTGCCGGATGCCATTCAAATATCTTTGGCTCACCGTCAAGTTCAATTGTGATCGCATTTTCATCCTGAATCCCGGAAAGCAGATCTTTGATCTTTGCGCTTATTTCCAGCCCACTACTATTCACTATCGAATTATTCGGCGGCATCACATTCTTAATAGTCGGAGGAACATTATCTCCTAATACAGCAAAACTTTCAAGACTTAACACCTCGGTTGACATGACATGCATCGAAGAATCATGATCACTATTCAGGTATACCCAACCCTTTTTCGAATCATAATAGTAAATTCCCAATTTATCATTTGACAAGTCGGATTTCGGATATCGTACCAACACCTTCACAACTTCTTTCATTGGTTGATATGTGGGCGAGATATTATAAACGGGCGTTAAAATCTCATCATTTCCGCTAAAATATTTAGCGTCATCGGATAATTTAACATCACCGAAATAATCTATATAAAGTGATCTGTTATCAAATTTGGCGATGAAATTCCCATCCTTCGATACAAGGGTTCCACCATCTTTGTTAGAGATATGATTGAGAAAAATATTTTCAGAATGAATAATTTCTCCGTTGGATCGTTGTGTTACGCTCAAAGTAGCAGGATCACTGAGCAATTTCAGATCAATCGAAGATTGAAATTCATATGGGCTTGTTCTATTGACCTTAAGCTCTACTGTCTTTCTGTAATCGGTTTTCAGACTCAGCAGCAGAGTTTCATCCAAGATATTTGTATGTGTATATTTTAGGACAACGTGATTATCATAATATTCAAAATTTATATTACCAGTGTTTTGCTTATCCACTTCTTTCAATTTTATAATGGCCGGCAGAAGAGAAGCCCCGAGGATATCATGACCGACCACTTGAAGGTGCGTGTAATCATTAGGATTTGAGGGTATTTTCACAGTTATAAAACTCTCGCTGCTTTTCCGTATTCTCGTTCCCAATTTTGTAGATTTCTTGTTTGCTGAAAGCGCCGTTATTTCTAATCTTGCTAGAGGAACTCCTGTACTGCTGAAATTTAATGTCAGGTTTTTAAAATCCGTGTTCGAAACCGTATATATCAATTTACCGGCAGATTTGTAAACAAATACTCCTCGAACAGTTGCCTTATTTCCGTAATAGTCCGCTACTTCGATCTCAAAGGAATGCAATCCCGGCATAATTAAAGAGTTTATTGCTCCATCCGATCGATAACTGTAAAACGGCATTGTATTATATGGTTTGGAATATAGGGAGTGAAAAATTCCCATCCCTTTCCGCCAGAGTCTGTATTCACGATCTATCTCGATCTGCCGGGTATCATTGAATGAAAATGTCTCATAATTTGATCGGAAATACTCTACGCCGTCTATCTTTAAACGAAAAGAACTGATACCGTATTTATTCGGAATATTATTTGCCATATCGTATGCAGAAATCGCTATTCCGATCTTACCATAAATTTGCACCGTATCTTCAATTTCATATAAATATCTACTTACCCTGCTTATATTGAACACCTTTTCGGTGAATCCGCCATCTATTTCAGATCCACTTTCCAGCGGAATGAATGCAAGCTTGACAGGTGTGGGTCGTACAGCATCCTTAACCTTAAATCCAAATGCTAATGGATTCATCGGATTATTTTGAGAATCTCTAATTTCGAAATGAAGATGAGGATATTTTGTACCTGTTTTTCCGCTTACTCCTATAACAGCACCCTTTTTCACCGGAAATCTCTTAGATTTAAAATGCATATCAACTCTATAATTTCCGGTTTTATTTTGCTGACCTTGGACCACCTTTTCCAAATCATCGCTGAAACCTTTCAAGTGAGCATATACAGCGGTATTCCCGTCGACAAGTTTATGATAAATCACTTTGCCATAGCCAAAAGGAGATACTCTTATTCTGCTGATATATCCGTCATTTACGGCAAAAATTTTATATCCTTCCCTGTTCCATGTTTTTATATCAATACCTGAGTGAAAATGACCGGGACGAAACTCACTGAAAGTTGATGTGATTGCCCGGCTGGCATTTGTAGGCCATAGATATTTCTGCGCTTTTAGTTCTCCCGCTCCAACAAACAGGACTATAAAAGATATGAGTTTTATAAGCATTCAATCAATAATGTAATCTCTCCCCCTTTTTGCAACAAATCATTTTTCGAATG